>NZ_JBFULO010000162.1:0-8103 GCF_054049855.1 Stenotrophomonas sp. P5_B8
GAAGTGGGCGCGGCGGCAATGGAGAAGCTCGCGGCCAAGCCGATGTCCGACCGGATGTGGAGCAAGCTCGACGCCAGCGCGTGGGTGCGCGACGGTCGCGCCGATGCGCCGCGCGTGGTGTACACCTTCAGCGACGCCAACTGCCCGTACTGCCATCGGTTCTGGGAAGCAGCGCGGCCGTGGGTGGACAGTGGCAAGGTGCAGCTGCGCCACATCATGGTCGGCGTGATCCGCGAGGACAGCCCGGCCAAGGCCGCGGCGATCCTGACATCCTCCAATCCCAGCGCGGCATTGCTGGAGAACGAGCATGCGTTCGACAAGGGCGGCATCAAGCCGGTGGCGAAGCTGTCCACCGAGGTGGCCAACAAGCTCAACGCCAACCAGGAGCTGATGATCGAGATGGGCTTCCAGGGCACCCCGGGCATCCTGTTCAAGGATGACAAGGGCCTGCTCGACCGCCGCTCGGGCATGCCGCAGGGCAAGGACATGGATCTGGTGATGGGGCCGCGCTGATGCCACGGGCGGGATGAAAGGCCACGCGCCGGTGCAACGCCGGCGTGCGGTAGGTCACATTTACGGCCCGTGGCGGTTGATTTCGATCAAGGCCGAAAACGACACGCGCACTACGCTGTGTGCATGCAGACAACGTCCGCCACCACGCGTATTCACCGCGATGCAACCGTTCCGCGGTCATTGGAGCGACGGCCAGGCTTCACGGGTTGCTCACCCTGCCATTGTTACTCAAAGCGCTGGCATGCGGGCGACAACCGTCATGCCAGCCGGGATGAGGAGGGAATCCCACGCGGGCCACTACCACGCCGGCAACGTGACGGTTCAACCGTCTGCGTGATGCGCGTGCGACGCCTGCCATGCAGTACCGGGTTGTCGTTCGGACTCCTGCGCGCGTGCGTATCGGAAACCGGCGGCAAGGCTGTTCGCGGTTCATGGAGAACGTGATGCGCCTGGCTGTAGTGACCCTTGCCTGTGCGACGGCGCTGTCGTCCACACCGGCCCATGCACAGGATTCGGCTGACGCGCTTCGGCAGGAGATCCAGTCGCTGCGGCACACGCTGGCGGCGATGGAGAAACGCCTGGACGCGCTGGAATCGAACAAGCCGCCGCCAGCGGTGTCCAGTGCCGCCGCTGCCCCGCTGCCTCCGGCGACGTCGATCGCCGCACCCGCTGCACCTCCGATACCCGTCAACACGCTCGCCCAGGCTGGCGCCTCACAGGTGCCCGGTGTCGGCCAGGCCATCCTGCCACCACGTGATTCTGTGTCCGATCCGTCCTCGGCGGCCTCGCGCCCGGACAGTGCCGCCGGCCCGACCGATCCGGAGCTGAAGGGCTTTTTCGCCATCCCCGGTACCGACACCCTGATCCGCATCGGCGGCTACGCCAAGCTGGATGCGATCGCCGATTCGCGTGCGGCCGGTGATGAGGAACAGTTCGTCACCTCCTCCATCCCGGTCGGCGGTCCACACCGTGACGTATCCAACTTCACCCTGCATGCCAAGCAGACGCGCTTCAGTTTCGAAGCGCGGCGCCCGACCACGCACGGCAACCTGCGCTTCTACCTGGAGAACGATTTCTTCGGCAGCAGCGACAGCTACCAGTTCCGTCTGCGACACGCGTATGGGCAGCTCGGCAACACCTACGCAGGTTATGGCTATGCGACCTTCRTGGACGCCGACAGCCTGCCCGACACGCTGGATTTCGCCGGTCCCGGTGGCGCCGGCTACCTGCTGGTGGCCGGTATCCACCACAGCTTCCCGCTGGGCAAGGGCAACACGTTGACCGTCGCCGCCGAAGATCCGGACACGCAGCTCAGCGCGCCGGGCGAGGGCATCGGTGCGGTCAACCAGGCGCCGGATGTGACCGTTACCGCGCGCATGGAGCGCAGCTGGGGCCACCTGCAGCTGGGTGCGGTGGCGCGCAGCCTGGGCTACGACGGCGATGCCAGTGATGATCGCCGCATTGGCGGCGGGCTGCAGGTGAGCGGCTCGGCCGCGGTGGGCGAACAGGACCTGCTGCTGTTTGGCGCATTGGGCGGCACGGGCCTGGCCCGTTACACCGCCGACCTGACCGGCTCGGGCATGGATGCGGTGGTGCGCGCCGATGGACGCCTTGCGCTGCTCTCGCTACAGGGCGGTTTCGTCGGCTACACGCACTACTGGTCGCCGATGTGGCGGTCCAACCTGGTCTACGGGCAGCTCAACAGCAAACGCAACGACGCGCTGGCTGCCGATGCGTTCCGCCGCAGCCGTTACGGCCTGTTCAACCTGATCTGGAGCCCGGCACCGTCGTGGACGATGGGCATGGAGCTGTTGTACGGGCAGCTGGAGCAGCAGGGCGGACAACGCGGCGACACGGTGCGGCTGCAAGGCAGCCTGCAATACAACTTCATCAAGTAGACCCCAGCGCCCGGCGCGATCGGGCCCCTGCCAGGCAAAGGAGAAAGCGTCATGGCAAAAGCGAAGAAAATCGGGGTGGTCGGTGCCACCTTCCTGGTGGCCGGCAACATGATGGGTTCGGGGGTGTTCCTGCTGCCGTCCAGCCTGGCCAAGATCGGTACCGCCTCGATCTGGGGCTGGCTGATCACCACCGCCGGCGCACTGCTGCTGGCCTTCGTGTTCGCCAAGCTTGGCAAGCTGGCGCCCAAGGCCGGCGGTCCCTACGCCTACGCGCGCGATTGGTTCGGCCCTTACATGGGCTTCCAGACCAACACCATTTACTGGTTCGCCAACTGGATCGGCAACGTGGCCATTCCGATCGCGGCGGTGGGGTATTTCAGCTACTTCTTCCCGATTCTGTCCGAGCCGCTGCCGCGCTGCCTGGCGGTGCTGGCGCTGGTGTGGGCCTTGAGCTTTGCCAACGTGATCGGTCCGTCGTTCGTCAGCAAGCTGCAGACGGTGACCACCAGCTTCGCGCTGGTCCCGATCCTGGGCATTGCGATCTTCGGCTGGTTCTTCTTCGACCCAACCATCTTCAAGGGCGCCTACAACGTGTCCGGCGAGTCCAACTTCGGCGCGGTGTCCAGTGCTGCCGCGCTGACCCTGTGGGCGTTCATCGGCGTGGAATCGGCCTCGGTGACCGCCGGCGTAGTGGAGAACCCGGAGAAGAACGTGGCGCGCGCCACCCTGGCCGGTGTATTCCTGGCCGCGGTGGCCTACATCGCCAGCTCCTCGGTGATCATGGGCATGGTGCCCAATGGCGACCTGCAGGTGTCCGATGCGCCGTTCGCGCTGGCTGCGGCCAATGCAGTGGGCGGGTGGGGCGGTGCGCTGGTCAGCCTGTGTGCCTTCGTCGGCGCGGCCGGCTCGCTTGGCGGCTGGATCCTGCTGACCGCGCAGAGCGCAAAGGCTGCCTCCGATGACGGCCTGTTCCCCAGCATCTTCAGCAAGACCAACAAGGACGACGTGCCGGTCAAGGGCGTGCTGATCGTGGCAGTACTGATGACGGTGGCCGTACTGGTCACCTCCACCTCCAAAACCGCCTCGGCGCAGTTCGATGTGATCACCTCGGCCGCCGTGGTGCTGACCCTGCTGCCCTACATCTATTCCTGCGTGGCCTGCTACTTCGTGGTCGAGCGCTCGCACACGTTGGTGCATACCGGCGCGTTCTGGCTGCTGACCAGCGTGACAGTGGTGTACTGCTTGTGGGCGATCTTTGGCTCGTCCGGCAGCATCGTCCAGTACGCCTTCCTGTTCGTGCTGTTCATCACGGTGTTCTATCCGTTCTTCAGCGAAGAGCGGCGCCGCCAGCGCGGTCTGCCCGCGCTCGATTCTGCCGTCCGCGCGACGCTTTCGTGATATTGCCCCAGGAGAATCCCCGTGTACTTCAAGTCCCTTGATTACCCCATCATCGTCATCGACGACGATTACGAGTCACCGCGGATCGGCGGCATCCTGATCCGTGCGCTGGTGGACGAGCTGCGCAAGAGCGACCAGCGCGTGCTGTGTGGCCTGACCCTGGCCGATGCGCAGGCTGGTGCGCGCACCTATGTGGCTGCCTCAGCGGTGCTGATCTCCATCGATGGCACCGAAGAGAATCCCGAGCAGTTCCAGCGTCTGCTTGCCTTCCTGCGCGAGCAGACCGCCCGCCGTGCCAACCTGCCGGTGTTCCTGTACGGCGAGCGGCGCACCATCGAGAAGGTGCCGAGCAAGCTGCTGAAGTTCGTGCACGGCTATATCTTCCTGTTCGAAGATACCAAGAGCTTCATCTCGCGCCAGGTGATGCGTGCGGCCGAAGACTACATGGCCAACCTGCTGCCGCCGTTCTTCAAGGCGTTGATCCACCACACCGCCGAGTCGAATTACTCCTGGCATACGCCTGGGCATGCCGGCGGCGTGGCGTTCACCAAGTCGCCGGTGGGACGTGCGTTCCACCAGTTTTACGGGGAAAACACCCTGCGCAGCGATCTGTCGATCTCGGTGCCGGAGCTGGGCTCGCTGCTGGACCATACCGGCCCGATCAAAGAGGCCGAGAACGAGGCGGCGCGCAACTTCGGTGCCGACCATACCTTCTTCGTCACCAACGGCACTTCCACCGCCAACAAGATCGTCTGGCACGGGACCGTGGGGCGGGGCGATGTGGTGTTCGTGGACCGCAACTGCCACAAATCCCTGCTGCACTCGCTGATCATGACCGGCGGCATCCCGGTGTACTTCACCCCCAGCCGCAACGCGCACGGCATCATCGGGCCGATCAGCCTGGACCAGTTCACCCCCGCGTCGTTGCAGGCGGCCATCGCGGCCAATCCGCTGGCCAGCAAGGCCTACAAGGCCGGTTCCAAGCCGCGCATCGCGGTGGTGACCAATTCCACCTACGACGGGCTGTGCTACAACGCTGAGAAGATCGCCGAGGAAATCGGCAGCGCGGTTGATTTCCTGCATTTCGATGAAGCCTGGTATGCGTATGCGGCCTTCCATCCGTTCTACGAGAACCACTACGGCATGGCCAAGGGCAAGCCGCGCGAGCAGGATGCGATCATCTTCACCACCCATTCCACCCACAAACTGCTGGCCGCGTTCTCACAGGCCTCGATGATCCATGTTCGCAATGCGGCCAGCCGCGCGCTGGACGCCGAGCGTTTCAACGAAGCCTTCAKGATGCACACCACCACCAGCCCGCATTACGGGGTGATCGCCGCGTGCGATGTAGCCTCGAAGATGATGGAAGGGGCGGCCGGTGAGTCGCTGGTGCAGGAGATGCACGATGAGGCCATCGCTTTCCGACGCGCGATGCTGCACGTGCGCGAGGACCTGGGCCGCGACGACTGGTGGTTCAGCGTGTGGCAGCCGGACAAGCTGGAACGGTCACTGGCCAAGGGCGATGCACCGGCACCGATGGTGGCCAAGCGGAGCGAATGGTACCTGCAGCCGGATGCACACTGGCACGGGTTCGATGGCCTGGTTGAAGACTATGTGCTGATCGATCCGATCAAGGTGACCCTGCTGACCCCGGGGCTGTCGATCGATGGCGATATCGGCCAGCGCGGCATCCCTGCGGCGGTGCTGAGCAAGTTCCTGTGGACGCGCGGCATCACCGTGGAGAAAACCAACCTGTACTCGGTGCTGTTCCTGTTCTCGATGGGCATCACCAAGGGCAAGTGGAGCACGCTGGTCACCGAGCTGATGGCGTTCAAGGAGCTGTATGACGCCAACGCGCCGCTGACCCGCGCCTTGCCGGGGCTGGCGGCGGACTTCCCGGTGGCGTATGCCGGCTGGGGCCTGCGCGATCTGTGCCAGGCGCTGCACGAATTCAACCGCCAGTTCGCCGTGGCCAAGGTGATGCGCGCGATGTACGTGGACCTGCCCGAGCCGGTGATGACCCCGGCCGAGGCGTACGACCACCTGGTGCGTGGGCAGATCGAGCGGGTGGACATCGAGCAGATCAGCGGGCGCATCGCCGGCACCATGCTGGTGCCGTACCCGCCGGGCATCCCGACGATCATGCCGGGCGAGCGTTTCGGCGCCAGCGATGAGCCGATCATCCAGTCGCTGCGCATCGCCCGCGAGCAGAACGCGCGCTTCCCAGGCTTCGAGTCGGACGTGCACGGGCTTATCATCGACCGCGACGGCGACGTGCCAGGCTACAAGGTGGAGGTGCTGAAGGTCTGACGCCTGCGCGCCGGACCTTCGGCAAGCGATGGATACAGCACGCGAGCAGCGGGTCCTCACGTTTTCCATCGGGGTAACGATGGCGGTCAGCGCCATCGGCTTTGTCGGTGGCCTGCTGGTGGGGTCGCAGGCCATTCTGTTCGACGGCGTCTACAGCCTGGTCGACGTGGCCCTGACCCTGGTGGCGCTGTCGGTGCTGCGGCTGGTGGCGCGGGAGGAAAGCCCGCGCTTCCAGTACGGGTACTGGCACCTTGAACCGATGGTGGAGGCTTTGGGCGGGGCGATCCTGTCGCTGGCCTGCATCTATGCGTTGGCCAATTCGATCATCGGGCTGACCACCGGCGGGCATGAGGTCAAGGCCGGCCCCGCGTTGCTGTGGGCGGCCGTATTGTGCGTGAGCAACCTGGGCATGGCCGCGTTCGTGCGTGCCCGCGCGCAGCAGCTGAAATCGGCGCTGTTGTGGCTGGACGTACGCGCCTGGCTGTTGAGCGGTCTGATGAGCCTGGCGGTGGTGCTGGCGTTTGCGATCGCGCTGCTGCTGCGCGATGGCACGCACGCACACTGGATTCCCTACCTGGACCCGCTGGTGTTGGCGGCGATCAGCGTGGCGGTGCTGCCGGTGCCGTTGCGCAGTGCGTGGAAGGCCATGCGCGAGGTGCTGCAGGTGGCGCCGGATACGCTGGACGCGCGCGTGCAGGCAGTGATGAAGGACTTCGTGGCCGAAYACGGCTATCTGGATTTCACCAGCCACGTGGCCAAGATGGGGCGCATGCGCTTCGTCGAGATCCACATCCTGACCCATCCGGAAACGGTGATCGGCAGCATCGGCAATGTGGACCGGCTGCGCGATGACATCGCCGGGCGCCTGGACGCGCGCGGTAGCGAGTTCTGGTTGACCATCGATTTCACCGCCGATCCGGCCTGGACCTGATTCGGCGCGCAGCGCTCAAGGTGGGGACCTCTGGCCCTCACTGGACGTCGAGATGATCGTTGCGTTCTGCGGCAGTGACACCACGAACGGGTAGCGCGGCAGCAGCCAGGGGTAGTCTCGCTCCAACACGGCGTGGGCGTCATCCCGACGGTCGTTGAAGGCCAAGTCGTGCGCCATCACCCGGCGGGCATCCTGCTGGCTCGGCTCGCCCGTCACGACGTACACATCGCCAATGTAGGTGGCCTTGCCGGCCTCGATCGTGATGTGTGGGGCATCGGCCTCGTCCAGGGCCAAGGTCTGACCCTGCCGGTAGAACAGCAGTCCGATGTAATAGCGCCCGGCCTTGATCCGCAGCGAGGTGGTGGGCTCGTTGCAGACGATCACACCCTTGAAACGGTACGGGCCGATCAGCCCCTTGGCCGAGGTGCCAGGCGCGTACAACTGCATGCCGAAGGTGTTATCCGGGCAGTGGCTGGTGGTGATCAGCAGCCCTTCGTCGGGCTTGAGCGTGGCGCTTTCCTTGAGGTTTTGCGGCCCGGCCAGGCAGGGCAGGGCGACCAGCAACAGCAGTGCAGTCCAGACAATTCTCATCCTGAGCTCCCGTGGGGTTCTTCGTGAACGTGCTTTGGCGGGCGTACGACCCGCGCGGATGGCCGGGAGTGCTCGAATCATCCATGACTGCACCGCAGCGTTGCAATGCGCTGCGTTGACCTCAACCGAGGTTGAGGCACGAGACTGCGAACTCACTCCCTGACCAAGTCTTCCCCCATGTTGATCGATACCCCTGTCGCGCCCGCCGGCCTGTTCGGCTTCATCAATCCATCCGGCCTTTACGACCCGAGCGCGAATGGCTATTCGCATGTGGCGGTGGTGCGCCTGCCGGCCCGCGTGATCCATATCGCCGGGCAGGGCGGGGAGACCGCCGATGGCGCGTTGTCGCCCCGCTTCGAGGCGCAGGTCGCCCAGGCGCTGGACAACCTGAGCCTGGCGCTGGCGTCGGCCGGGGCCAGCTTGGCCGACGTGGCCAAGCTCACGGTGCTGGTGGTTGATCAC
>NZ_JBFULO010000163.1:0-8079 GCF_054049855.1 Stenotrophomonas sp. P5_B8
CGGTTGGACGACAGGACTACGCGGGCCATCGCCTCAGCGATGGCCCGCACCCGGCTCAGGGCTGGACCACGGTCATCGTGGTCGGGTTGCTGCGGCCCACCCCACGCAGGTCGGGACGGTACATGTCCTCCACCAGCGGCGGCGGCACCGTGTAGGTGCCCGGGGTGACCGCGCGTACCAGGTAGAACACCTTGGCGGTGCTGCCCTTGGACAGCTTCAGCGCGGCCACGTAGCGGTCGTCGCGGAACTCCTCATGGCGCAGCGTGGCCGCATCGCCGCGGTCGTTGACGTTGAGCCCGTCCACCACCACGTCGGCCCACTGCTTGGCATCGCCCAGGTTGAAGTTTTCGATCTCCAGGCCGGCCGGCAGCAGGTCGGTCAGCAGCGCATCGGGCATGTCCAGGTTCGGGGTGATGCTGACCCGCACGATCAGCGCCTCGCCTTCCTTCAGCGCACGTGGCGTCCACGGCTTGCCATCGGTGGTGTACCAGGTGCGCTCCACGCCAAGGCTGCGGCTGTCCGGCTCCGGCGCGGTACGCGGGATGCCGGCCACTTCCAGGCTGGCGAACATCGGCGGTTCGCCCTGCGGGGTGAAATGCACGCCCTTGGCCAGTGCGGCGTAGTCGAAACTGCGGCCGAACATGCGCCGCGCGGTGATCGCTTCCACCTGACCGCCCACGGCCAGCTCGCCGGACACCAGCTTCTTCTGGTTGGCCGCCAACGCCTTGCCCAGGCGCGCGATGGCGACCTGCTCCTGCGTGCTCAGCCACATCCAGCCACTGTTGCGCCGCGCATCCAGCGCACGGCCAAGATCGACCGCACGCGCGTCATAGGCCGGCTTGGACAGCTTGCGCTCGTGCAGCAGCGCGATCATCAAGGCGTCATCGCGCACCTCGCTGCCGTAGTCGCCGAAGTACTGCGGACGCTCGCTGCCGGGCTTGGCAAAGCCGGCGGCGATGGCCGCATCACCACGCTTGTGGTCGCCCTGCAGCGACAGCGCGATGCCCAGGTGCACCAGCGGCAGCCCGGTCAGCGCCTTGCTGCGCTCGTTGTCGTACAGCGCGCGCAGCGTGCCCAGCGGCGCGCGGTTGACCCGTGCCAGCACGTAGCCGGAATAAGCCTGGTTGGCGAACTTGAGGTTCTCGCGACGGTCTTCGCCGTAGAACTGGTTGCCGCCGGACAGCAGGTCTTCGCTCAGGCGGTTGAGCGCCTTCTGCAGCACGTTGTCGGGCACCGCGAAACCGGCGTCCTTGGCGTCGAGCAGGAACTCGGCGATGTACGGGGTCAGCCACGGATTGACGTAGCCGTCGTCGCCCCACATCGAGAAGTTGCCGTTGGCCACCTGCATCGAGGCCAGCCGGCCGAACGCGCCTTCCATGCGTTCGCGCCGGGCCTTGGCATCCAGCCCGTCGGCACCGAGCATCGCCGAGGTCGCCTCGTCCAGCATCAGCGCGGCATAGCCCTTGCTGGTGGTCTGCTCGGCGCAGCCGTAGGGGTACTTCAACGCGCCGTTGAGCGCGCTGGCGAAGGGAATCGGCGGCAGCGCGCTGACCAGCATGCGCGCGGTCACCGAGTCGTCCATCAGGCCATCGGCCAGGCCGGTGCCCATCTCCACCGCCGCCAGCGGATCCAGCGTGCGGGTCTGCGCGCGCAGCACCTGCGGCCAGGCCGCACGCACCGGCAGGTCATAGCGGCGGTCCACCTTGAAGCCGTTGCCGTCCACCCGCACCCGCACCTTGGCCACGGTGTAGCCCTCGCGCGCGGTCAGCGGGAAGCTCAGCGTGGTCTTGGCGTCGGCCTTGAGCTGCAGCGTGCGGCTGGGTTCGCCCAGGGTGAGCGGACCGATGCCATCGACCTGCACCTTGAACTCGCCCGGCTTGCCGGTGAAGTTCTGCACGTCCAGGGTGACCGTGCTGCGATCGCCCGGCGCCATCACCCGCGGCATGCTGGCTTCGGCCAGGATCGGCGCGCGCACGATGGTCTCCATGTCGCGCTTGCCGTACTGGTCATCGGAATACACCAGCGCGGAGATGCGCAGCGTGCCGTTGAAGTCCGGCACCTTCAGCGCAATCCGCGCGATGCCCTTGGCATCGAGCTTCACCGGGCCGGAGAACAGGTCCACGGTCTGCACCCGCGCGGTCGGACGCTTGGCCTGCGGCATCGCCGCCAGCGCCATGTCGCCACCGAACTTGAGCTTGCCGCTGCTGCCGTCGAAGCTTTCGATCACCCGGCTGTAGATGTCGTAGGCATCCACGCCCAGCCGTCGCTGCGCGAAGAAGTGGCCGGCCGCATCGGGCACCGGGAAGCGGGTGATGTTGAGGATGCCCACGTCCACCGCCGAGACGGTCACATGCGCGACCTTGCCCGCCAGCTGCGGCGCACTCACCGCCACCGGCAGGGTCTGCTCGGGGCGCATCTGCTTGGGTGCGGACAAGCCGACCGCGATCTGCCGCGCCTTGCGGTCCATCGGCACGTGCACCACGCCGACCGCGCGGGCCGGGGTGATCTTGCTCGGCGCGCTGCCACCGCGGAACACCAACGCGGTGATGTAGACATCGTGGCGTTCCCACTCGGCGGTGACCGGGATGTCGAAGGTGCTGCCCGGCTTGGCGTCGATCTCCTGCACGTACAGCATCTTGTCGCTTTCCACCATCAGGATCCCCTTGCCGGCATGCGGCGGGGTGACGGTGACGCGGACCTTGTCGCCGGCCTTGTAGCCGGTCTTGTCCAGGCCCAGCTTGACCTTGTCCGGACGCGCATCCAGGCCGCGGTTGTCATCGTTCCAGCTCCAGCCGGCGCGGAACGGATAGCGGCTGGTCAACCCGGTGCCCGGGTCGAAAACGTCCAGGCGGTACTCGCCCCATTCCACCGGGAAATCGATCGCGGCGGCCGCACTGCCGGCATCGACGGTGCGGGTCTCCTTGTTCTCGAAACGGCGGGTGAAATCGTAGTCCCAGCGGTTGTCGTTGAAGGTCCAGTGGTAATCGCGCAGTTCGCGCACCAGCGTGACTTTGAGGCCCTTGGCCGGCTGCGGCTTGCCGGCCGCGTCCACCCGCATCAGTTCGAAGCGGGCGTTGCTGTTGGCATCGGCACCGTCATCGGGGTTGAACAGCGGGCGCACGCCCACCAGTGCCGGCGCCGGCCACATCACCCGCTTGAGGGTGCGGGTGACGGTACGTCCACCGGTCTCGTACACGCTGCCGGACACCACCACCGCGATCGGCGCGGTCGGCTTGACCTCGTCGGGCAGGGCCACGTCCTGGCGCAGCTTGCCGTCGGCGGGGAATTCGGTGTCGATGATGTCGCGCGCTTCGCGCGGCAGTTCCATCGTGGGGTCGCCGAAGAAATAGCCCGGCAGCGCTTCCACCGGCGACTGCTCTGCGGCCACGGCCAGGCGCGCGGTGAAGCGGTTGCCGTCGGCCGGCGCGCCATACAGGTAGGCCGCATCGGCCATCAGCTTGAGCGGTTCGCCCGGCTTGAGGGTCTTCTGCGCGCTGTCCAGGTCCAGCTTCATGCGCTCGGGCAGGAACTCCTCGATGCGCAGGGTCATGCCCTGGATGGCTTCCTTGCTGGCCGGATTGGTGCGGAATTCCACCTGCCAGCGGCCGGTCGGCGCTTCGGCCGGGATCAGCTGTTCGAAGCTCAGGTAGCCTTGGTCGCCCGGTTGCAGACGGGTCTCGCGGAAGGTCTTGCCGTCGGGCTGTTTCAGCCGCAGGAACACCGGCTGCGGCTTGACCGGCTTGCCGTCGTTGTCGCGCAGGAGGGCGGAAATGCGGACGGTCTCGCCCGGGCGGTACAGGTCACGCCCGGACCAGGCAAACACGTCGAACCAGGCGTTGTCGCGACCGGCCACGGCGAACTCGCTCAGGTCCAGCGCCGGCTGGTTGAACGGCAGCATCGAGGTATCCGCGCCGCTGCTGGCGATCAGCACGTGGCTGGCATCCAGGGTGTAGTTGAGCAGCGCATTGCCATTGCCGTCGGTGCTGCCCTTGAGCACCACCTCGCCCTTGCCATCCAGGATGCGCAGGTCGATCTTCTTCAGCGCCGCGCCACTCTGCAGCGAGGCGGTGTGTACGAACAGCTTGTCCTTGTAGGCGCGGGTGTGCAGGCCGATGTCGCTGACGGTGAAGAAGGCGGTGTCGAACTCGCTGTCGAACGAGCCGCTGCGCTTCATCACCGCAAAGTACAGGCCCGGCGCCTGCAGCTCCTTGATGTCTTGGGTAGGCAGGTAGGTCAGTACGCGCTCGTTCTGCTTGCCACCGAGCACGAAGCGGTTGACGTACACCGGCTCGGCGAGCTTGGACATCGGGGTCTTTTCGCCGTACTCGCTGTCCAGTTCCCAGCTGCCGCGACGCCCGCCGCGCTGGTACTGGCTGAAGAAGCTGGGCAGCTCCTTCTCGCGCACGCGCAGGAACTCCACGTCCACTTCCTGCACGTTCACCGACACCACCGGCAGGCCGCGGCTGTCCTTGGCCGGCAGCACGCTGCCCTGCGAGGCAAAGCCGGCAACCGGCTTGAGCTCCCCGCTGAATACCTTCTGGCGCAGTTCCTTGCCGATCCGGCTGCCGTCGGCGGCGAGCAGGTCGGCCGACACGATCAGGTTGTATTCCTTGGCCGCTTCCACGAACGGGTAGCGCAGCGTCAGGCCGTCATCGGAGAGCGTCCAGCTGCTGTCCTCGGTGCCCACCTTTTCGGCGAAGCGGACCAGTTTGTCGAAGTCCTGGGTGCCCACCAGCGGCCGCGAGAACTCCAGCGCCAGCGAGACGCCGTCGCCCTTCTGGTCGGGATAGGCCCGCACCAGGGTGAACTCGCTGATCTTGTCGGCCTTGGCCGTGATCGGCGCGCCGGACGGTGTCGGCAGCTGGCCGCTGTCGTTGCGCTTGCAGCCCCCGATACCGATGGCCAGGCCGGCGACCAGCGCCAGCCCCGCGATTCCCTTCCAGCTCCACTGCCCGATCCGACTGCGGCTAGCCATGACGTCGCTCCTTGAACAAGGCGGCCAGTATAAGGGCCGGTCCCCCCGAACGGCGGCGGCGCCCTTACCCGCACGACGACAATCCCGACGCGCAACGACAATCCCGACGCGCGGTAGTGCCGAGCCATGCTCGGCAACCGCGCGCCAGCGCGGAAAACCGGTCCGAAGCCGTTCTCCTGCCGATCGATGCGGTTTCCCCGCGGTTTAAACGCGGGCAGCAGGCGATGTGCGGCGTACGGCCAGTCCGCCGGCAAGTCCGTCGCCCAGTCCGCCGGCAGGCGCAGCCGAGCATGGCTCGGCTCTACCCGGTACCTGCCCGCGACGGGCGGACGAGGATGGCGCCGTTGCCAGGGCAACCCGACGCGCAACGGTAGTGCCGAGCCATGCTCGGCAACCGCGCGCCAGCGCGGAACACCGGTCCGAAGCCGTTCTCCAGCCGACCGATGCGACTTCCCGGAGGTTTAAACGCGGGCAGGAGGCGCATGTCCGGCGTACGCCAGTCCRCCGGCGAGAGCAGCCGAGCATGGCTCGGCTCTACCGGGTACCTTCCCGCGACGGGCAGACGAGGATGGCGCCATTGCCCGGGCAACCCAACGCGCAACGGTAGTGCCGAGCCATGCTCGGCAACCGCGCGCCAGCGCGTCAAACCGGTCCGAAGCCTTTGTCCAGACGACCGATGCGGTTTTCCCCGAGGTTTAAACGCGGGCAGGAGACGCATGTCCGGCGTACGCCAGTCCGCCGGCAAATCCGCTGGCGAGAGCAGCCGGCGAGAGCAGCCGGCGAGAGCAGCCGAGCATGGCTCGGCTCTACCCGGTACCTGTCCGCGACGGCAGACGAGGATGGCGCCGTTGCCGGGCAACCCGACGCGCAACGGTAGTGCCGAGCCATGCTCGGCACCCGCGCGCCAGCGCGGCAAACCGGTCCGAAGCCTTTGTCCAGACGACCGATGCGGCTTTCCCGCGGTTTAAACGCGGGCAGGAGGCGATGTGCGGCGTACGGCCAGTCCGCCGGCAAGTCCGTCGCCCAGTCCGCCGGCGAGAGCAGCCGAGCATGGCTCGGCTCTACCCGGTACCTGTCCGCGACGGGCAGACGAGCGTGGCGCCGTTGCCCCAGCAACCCGACGTGCAACGGTAGTGCCGAGCCATGCTCGGCAACCGCGCGCCAGCGCGGCAAACCGGTCCGAAGCCGTTCTCCTGCCGAYCGATGCGGTTTCCCCGMGGTTKAAACGCGGGCAGGAGGCGATGTSCGGCGTACGGCCAGTCCGCCGGCAAGCGCAGCCGAGCATGGCTCGGCTCTACCCGGCCACGTAGAGGTCCACATACTCATGCACCGGCATGGCCTCCAGCACCACCGGGTCCAGCGAGGCATCCAGGATGCGGCGCTGCTGCTGGGTCGGGAAGGTGGCGGCCAAGTGGGCGCGGAACTTGTCCTCCAGCAACGGGATGCCTTCGGCACGGCGGCGGGCGTGGCCCAGCGGGTACTCCACTTCAGCGTCCAGGCGGCTGCCGTCGTTGAACACCACCTCCAGCGCGTTGGCAATGCTGCGCTTGTCCGGGTCGAGGTAGTCGGCGGTGTAGCGCGGCTCCTCCACGCAGGTGATCCTGGCGCGCAGCGGGTCGATACGCGGGTCGGCGGCGACATCGTCCTCGTAGTCTTCGGCGACCAGCCGGCCGAAGATCAACGCGATGGCGACCATGTACTGCACGCAGTGGTCGCGATCGGCCGGATTATGCAACGGGCCGGGTTTGTCGATGATGCGCAGGCATGCCTGCTGGGTGCGCAGGGTGATCTGCGCGATGTCCTCGCTGCGTTTGCCGGCCGCGCGCATCCGCGCGTTCAGCTGCATCGCCGCTTCCACCGCGGTCTGCCCGTGGAACTCGGCCGGGTAGCTGATCTTGAACAGCACGTTCTCCATTACGTAGCTGCCATACGCGCGCTGGAAGCGGAACGCCTGACCGCCGAAGGACACATCGTAGAAGCCCCAGGTCGGCGCGGTCAGCGCGCTGGGGTAGCCCATTTCACCGGCCGCAGCCATCAGCGACAGCCGCACCGCGCGGCTGGTGGCATCGCCGGCGGCCCAGCTTTTGCGGGATCCGGTGTTGGGCGCATGACGGTAGGTGCGCAGCGACTGGCCATCCACCCAGGCCAGCGACAGCGCGTTGAGCATGCGCTCGCGGTCCAGCCCCAGCAGGTGCGACACCACGGCAGTGGAGGCCACCTTGACCAGCACCACATGGTCCAGGCCGACGCGGTTGAACGCGTTTTCCAAGGCGAGGCACCCCTGGATCTCGTGCGCCTTGACCATCGCCGCAAGCACGTCGCGCATGGTCAGTGGCGGCCGGCGCAAGGCCTCGGCATTGCGGCTGAGCCAGTCGGCCGTGGCCAGGATGCCGCCGAGATTATCGGACGGATGGCCCCACTCGGCGGCAAGCCAGGTGTCGTTGAAATCCAGCCAGCGCACCATCGCGCCGATGTTGAAGGCGCCCTGCACCGGGTCCAGCTCGAAGCGCGTCCCGGGTACCCGCGCGCCATTGATCACGCGCATGCCAGGGACCAGCGGCCCGAGCAGCTTGCTGCAGGCCGGGAACGCCAGCGCGGCCAGGCCACAGCCCAGGGTGTCGATCAGGCAGTGGCGTGCGGTGGTATACGCCAGCGGCGACGCCACCCGGAAGTCACGCACGTAATCGACGATGTCGGTCATCACCGTATCCCACGGCGGGCGTTGGGTGGCGTTGCTGTCGTGACCGGACATCGCGATCTCCTGTTGAACCTACACCGTGTCGGCGGGGACCCGCACTGCGCCTTCCATCAAGACGCGTGCACTGCGGCTCATGATGGCCTTGGTGACCGTCCACTGCCCGTCAACGAACGCGGCCTGCGCGCCCACCCGCAGCGTGCCGGAGGGATGCCCGAAGGTCACCGCCTCACGCGCGCCACCGCCCGCGGCCAGGTTGACCAGCGTGCCGGGGATCGCCGCAGCGGTGCCGATGGCCACCGCCGCGGTGCCCATCATCGCGTGATGCAGCTTGCCCATGGACAGCGCGCGCGCGTGCAGGTCGATGTCGCCGGCGGCGATGCGCTTGCCGCTGGAGGACAGGTAATCC
>NZ_JBFULO010000164.1:0-7938 GCF_054049855.1 Stenotrophomonas sp. P5_B8
AGCGGGGGCAGGTCAGCGGCGGTCAATGGCAACAGCGGCGAGGTGGTCATCATCAAATCCTGGAATCAATACTCTCGACGGCCCGATTACAGCAGCTTGCTGGATGCAATCTGCATCACGAGCTTCGCGATCGAGGGCTCCATCAGGTCGGTCAGCGGCTTGGGGTACAGGCCCAGGGCGAGAGTGCCCACGGCGAATACACCCAGCACCAGCCATTCGCGACCGTTGATGTCCTTCAGTTCGGCGACATGGGCATTGGCCACTTCACCGAAGAACACGCGCTTGTACAGCCACAACGTATACGCCGCCGTGATCACCAGGGTACTGGCCGCACCCAGCGCCAGGGCCGGATGACGCTGGAAGCTGGCCATGATGATCATGAACTCGCCAACGAAACCGCTGGTGCCCGGCAGGCCGGCATTGGCCATGAAGAACAGCATGGCGAAGGTGGCAAACCACGGCATCACGTTCACCACGCCSCCGTAATCGGCGATCCGGCGGCTGTGCATGCGGTCGTACAGCACGCCCACGCAGGAGAACATGGCGCCAGAGACGAAGCCGTGCGACACCATCTGCACCATGGCGCCCTGCAGACCCAGACGGGCCGCATCCGGGCTGCCGGCGTCACGCACCAGCCACAGCGCGATGAAGGTGCCCAGGGTGACAAAGCCCATGTGCGCGATCGACGAATAGGCGATCAGCTTCTTCATGTCGTCCTGGACCAGGGCGACCAGGCCGACATAGATCACCGCGATCAGCGACAGCGTGATCACCAGCCATGCCCATTCCTGGGAGGCGTCGGGGACGATTGGCAGGTTGAAGCGCAGGAAACCGTAACCACCAATCTTCAGGGCGATGGCGGCCAGGATCACCGAGCCGGCGGTCGGCGCCTCGACGTGGGCGTCCGGCAACCAGGTGTGGACCGGGAACATCGGCACCTTGACCGCGAACGCGATCAGGAACGCGAAGAAGATCCAGGTCTGCTCCTTGCCCGACAGCTGCAGCTGGTACAGGTCGGCCAGCTGGAAGCTGCCACCCTTCAGGTACAGGTAGATCAGCGCCACCAGCATCAGCACCGAGCCGAGGAAGGTGTACAGGAAGAACTTCAGCGCGGCGTAGATGCGGCGCGGGCCGCCCCAGACACCGATGATCAGGAACATCGGGATCAGCATCGCTTCGAAGAACACGTAGAACAGCATCGCGTCGGTCGCAGCGAAGATGCCGACCGTGACGCCTTCCAGGATCAGGAAGGCGGCCACGTACTGGTTGACGCGCTTGTCGATCGCGCTCCACGCACCAATCAGGGCCAGCACCGAGACCAGCGTGGTCAGCAGGATCAGCGCGATGGCGATGCCATCGACGCCGAGGTTGTAGCCGATGTCGTAGGCGGGGATCCAGGCGCGGGTCTCGACGAACTGCAGCGCGTCGTTCCCTACGTCATAGCCGCTGAGCAGCGACAGGCTGGCCACGAAGGTCAGCACCGCTACACCCAACGACGCCCAGCGGGCGGTGCGGGCATCACGGATGGCAAGGATCAAGGCACCGCCGAGGATCGGCAGCCAGATGAGAACACTGAGTAGAGGCCAGTTCGACACGTCTTCTTATTCCGTACAGGTCATCAACGCAGGTAATGCATCAGGACGCCCAGGAGGGCAATCAGGCCGATGATCATCGCGAAGGCGTAGTGATAGAGGAAACCGGATTGGGTGCGACGCAGCAGGTTGGCCGCCAGATCGATCAGGCGCGCCGAACCGTTGACCACCACACCATCGACGATGTTCGTGTCGATCGCGCGCGAAACCTTGCCGAGCTTGATGCCGCCGCCGGCGAAACCGCCGATCCAGAGTTTGTCGAAGCCGTACTTGTTCTCCAGTACCGATACCAGCGGTGCGAAGGTCTTGCGGGCCTTGCCCGCCAGCTCCGGCTTCCACAGGTAGAACAGGGCCGCCAGCAGGAAGCCGGCCACGGTCAGGAAGAAGGCCGGGGCCATCATCCCATGGAGCGCGAAGGCCACCGGACCGTGGAACTCTTCAGCCAGGGCACCAATGGTGTTGCGTGCCGGGTCGTAGAAATCAACGATGCCGGTGAAGAACGAATGCACCTGGCCCGGGACCGCGTGGTCGGCATGCTTGCCGGCCCAGTCGGTGCCGTACARCATCGGACCGATGCTGAAGAAACCGATCACGATCGAGGGGATCGCCAGCAGGATCAGCGGCAGGGTCACCACCCAGGGGGTCTCGTGCGGCTCATGCGGACCGTGGCCATGGCCATGGTCGTCATGGTGCGCGTCGCCGTGGTGGGCGTCGGCGGCGTGTGCGTCAGCATGATGGTCGTCATGGCCGTGGCCGTGGTCATCATGCGCGTCGCGGAAGCGTTCCTTGCCATGGAAGGTCAGGAACAGCAGGCGGAAGCTGTAGAAGCTGGTCACGATCACACCGCCCAGCACCGCCCAGTAACCGTAGGTGGCCACCCAGCTGTTGGACACGTGCGCGTGGTGCTGCGCCGCTTCGATGATGGTGTCCTTGGAGTAGAAGCCGGAGAAGAACGGCGTCCCCACCAAGGCCAGCGTGCCGATCCACATGGTGATGAAGGTGATCGGCATGTACTTGCGCAGGCCGCCCATCTTGCGCATGTCCTGCTCGTGGTGCATCGCGATGATGACCGAGCCGGCACCCAGGAACAGCAGCGCCTTGAAGAAGGCGTGGGTCATCAGGTGGAACACGGCTGCCGAATAGGCCGACACGCCCAGCGCCACGGTCATGTAGCCCAGCTGGGACAGCGTGGAGTACGCGACGACGCGCTTGATGTCGTTCTGCACGATGCCGATCAGGCCGGTGAAGAACGCGGTGGTCGCACCGATGAACAGCACGAAGTTCAGGGCGGTCTGCGACAGCTCGAACAGCGGCGACATGCGGGTGACCATGAAGATGCCCGCGGTGACCATGGTCGCGGCGTGGATCAGGGCCGAGATCGGGGTCGGGCCTTCCATCGAGTCCGGCAGCCACACGTGCAGCGGGACCTGGGCGGACTTGCCCATGGCGCCGATGAACAGGCAGATGCAGATGATGGTGGCGATCGACCAGATCACCGGCTCGTTGAACACCTGGAAGGACGTGCCGAACAGGTTGATCGCACCGGACCAGACCTGCAGCTGTGCCTGCGGGCTGCCCAGGATCGGCGCATTGGCGAACACGGTGGCGTAGTCCAGGGTGCCGAACACCCACAACACGCCGGCGATGCCGAGGATGAAGCCGAAGTCGCCCACGCGGTTGACCAGGAAGGCCTTCATGTTGGCGAAGATCGCGGTCGGGCGCTTGAACCAGAAACCGATCAGCAGGTACGACACCAGGCCCACCGCTTCCCAGCCGAAGAACAGCTGCAGGAAGTTGTTGCTCATCACCAGCGTGAGCATGGAGAAGGTGAACAGCGAGATGTAGCTGAAGAACCGCTGGTAACCCGGGTCATCCTGCATGTAGCCGATGGTGTACACGTGCACCAGGAACGACACGAAGGTGACCACGACCATCATCATCGCGGTGAKCTTGTCGATCATGAAACCGACATGCGCCGAGTACTGGCCGACTTCAAAGAACGTGTAGATGTTCTCGTTGTACGGCTGCGCGCCACCCCACAGCAGCATGTACAGCACGTAGCTGGACATGATGCAGCTGGCGGCGACGCCCAGGATGGTGACCGTCTGTGCGCCGATGCGACCGACCTGCCGGCCGAACAGCCCGGCAATGATGCTGCCGATCAGCGGTGCAAGCACCACTGCGATCAACAGACTCTTGGAGAGAGTGATTTCCATCTACGGATCAGCCCTTCAGCGAATCGATTTCGCCGACATTGATGGTGCGGCGGTTACGGAACAGGGTTACCAGGATCGCGAGGCCGATGGCGGCCTCGGCCGCGGCCACGGTCAGGATGAAGAAGACGAACAGCTGTCCGGCCGTATCACCCAGTTCACGCGAGAACCCGACGAAATTGATGTTGACCGACAGCAGCATCAACTCGACGGACATCAGCAGCACGATGATGTTCTTGCGGTTGAGGAAGATGCCGGCGAGGCTGATGCAGAACAGCAGCGCGCCCAGCGCCAGGATATGGCCGAGGGTGATCATGGCGTTGCCTCCTCGTCGGTGGACGGACGGGTACGGGTGTGGACCACCGGGGTTTCGGCATCCATCTTGACCACGCGCAGGCGATCGCTGCCCTTGACCATGGTCTGCTCGGACGGGTTCTGGGTCTTCAGGCCGGTGCGGCGACGCAGGGTCAGCATCACGGCGGCAACCACGGCCACGGTCAGGATGACGGCGGCGAACTCGAACGGCAGCAGGTATTCGGTGAACAGGCTGCGCGCCAGCCAGGTGATGTTGGAGCTGTCGGCGGCCAGCGCGGCGGCGTTGTCGGCCGGGAACGGATTGACCGCCCTGCCCTTCACCCCGATCAGCACCAGCATCTGCACCAGCATGGTGACGGCCACCACCAGCCCGACCGGCAGGTAGCGCACCCAGCCCTCGCGCAGGTTGGAGGCGTCGATGTCGAGCATCATCACSACGAACAGGAACAGCACCATSACCGCGCCSACGTASACSAGCACCAGGGCCACGCCGAGGAACTCAGCGCCGACCAGGATCCAGATGCAGGCCACGGAGAAGAAGGTCAGGATCAGGCACAACACGGCATAGACCGGATTGCGCACGCTGATCACCGCCGCGGCGGAAATGCCCGCCACGATGGAGAAGACCCAGAAACTGATATTTACCCAATCCATCATTGAACCTCAGCGGAAAGCGGCATCGGCGGCGCGACGCTCGGCGATTTCGGCTTCAAGCCGATCCCCGATGGCCAGCAGCTGCGGCTTGGTGACGATGTTCTCGCCACGATTCTCGAAGTGGTACTCGAGGATGTGGGTCTCCACGATCGAGTCCACCGGGCAGCTTTCTTCGCAGAAGCCGCAGAAGATGCACTTGAACAGATCGATGTCGTAACGGGTGGTACGACGGCTGCCGTCCTCGCGCTTGGCCGAATCGATGGTGATCGCCAGCGCCGGGCACACCGCTTCGCACAGTTTGCATGCGATGCAGCGTTCCTCGCCGTTGGGATACCGGCGAAGCGCATGCAGGCCGCGGAAACGCGGCGACTGCGGGAACTTCTCCATCGGGTACATCAGCGTGTACTTGGGCTTGAAGGCGTACTTCAGGGTCAGCCACAGACCGCCGAGCAGCTCAAGGAGCAGCAGGCTTTTGAAGTAATGGGTAATTCTGTTCATCACTTAGACGCCCTTCTGGATCACGCCGTAAAACACCATCACCGCCGTCACTGCAATCCAGAAGATGGTGAGCGGGATGAAGACCTTCCAGCCCAGACGCATGATCTGGTCGTAGCGGAAGCGCGGGAAGCTGGCACGGAACCAGATGTAGGAGCTGGCGAAGAAGAAGACCTTCAGCAGCAGCCACGGCCAGCCGCCCTTCCAGATCCAGTCGATCCACGGCGAGATATCGGCCGTGATCCAGCCCTGGAGCGGGCTCAGCCAGCCGCCGAGGAAGAAGATCGAGATCAGGAAGCTGATCAGGATCATGTTGGCGTATTCGGCCAGGAAGAACAGCGCGAACGCACCACCGGAGTATTCGACCATGTGGCCGGCAACGATTTCCGATTCACCTTCCACCACGTCGAACGGCGCGCGGTTGGTTTCGGCGACGCCGGACACCCAGTACACGATGAACAGCGGGAACAGCGGCAGCAGGAACCAGTCGAACAGACCGGAGTTGCCCGCCTGCGCCATCACGATGCTGCTCAGGTTGAGGCTGCCCGAGGCGATCATCACGCCGACCAGGGCAAAGCCCATGGCGATTTCGTAGCTGATCATCTGCGCCGAGGCGCGCATCGCACCGAGGAAGGCGTACTTGGAGTTGGAGGCCCAACCGGCCAGGATGATGCCGTACACGCCCAGCGAGGTCATCGCCAGCAGGTACAGCAGGCCAGCGTTGGCGTTGGACAGCACCAGCCGGGCATCGAAGGGGATCACCGACCAGGCCGCGAAGGCCGGGGCCAACGTGATCAGCGGCGCCAGGATGAACATCGCCTTGTGCGAGCTGCTGGGCTGGATGATTTCCTTGAACAGCAGCTTGAAGACGTCGGCGAAGGCCTGGAAGATGCCCATGCCGACATACATCGGGCCGTGGCGGACGTGCATCCAGCCGATCAGCTTGCGCTCCCAGACCACGTAGAAGGCCACCGAGATGATCACCGGCATGGCGATCACCAGGATCTTCAGGATGATCCAGAGCAGCGCACCGATGTCGCCCAGTGACAGCAGCCACTGGTGCAGCGGGTCGACCGCGTTCAACAGCAATTCGTTCATGCAGCCACCACCGTTACGCGTGCGGCACCCAGCGGTGCGGTTGCACCGTGGCCCGATTCAATCCAGACCGAGCCCGCGGCGACGCGGGTGTCGACCACCACCGGCAGGGTGGCGAGGCCGGCGTCGGTGCCGACCTTGGCCATCTGCCCTTCCACCAACTGCAGGCGGGCGGCATCGTCGGCATTGAGCACGATGCGCGGGGCGTTGTTGAGCGGATGCGACTGCAGCGCCTGGGCGCGGCGGACAACCGCATCGGTGCGGTAGATCGCGGCGGTGGAGGTCACTTCCAGGCCCTCGCCCGCGCCCGACACAGCCGCCGGCACGGCCGCCGAGGACGAAACGGTGACGCTGACCGGGGCCAGGCTGGCACGCAGGCCGGCCAGGTCGGTGAACTCGAAACCGGCCAGCGACAGCTCGCCGCCCAGTGCACGCAGCACACGCCAGCCTTCACGCGCCTCGCCCGGCAGCTTGCCGCCGGCACGGGCCGACTGCTCGCGACCATCGAGGTTGGTCAGGGTGGCATCCACTTCCGGCAGTGCGCCGATCGGCAGGATCACGTCGGCGACGTCGCGGGTCGAGGCACAGGCGAACTGGCTGAAAGCCACCACCTGGGCACCGGCCAACGCCTTGCGGGCAGCGGCGGCGTCGGCGAAGTCCAGGCCCGGCTCGATGCCGTAGATGGCATAGGCCTTGCGCGGCTGGGCCAACATGGCATTGACGTCCTTGCCGGCCGGCAGCACGCCGGCACGGGTCAGGCCCACGGCATTGGCGCCCTGCGGGATGCGGCACAGCCTGGCACCGGTGGCGGCGGCGAAATCACGCGCGGCGGCGCGGATCGCGGCCGCCTGCGGGTGGTTTTCAGCGATGCCACCGACGATCAGCACGGCGTTGCTGGCGCCCTTGACCGCATCGCGCAGGTCGGCGTTGCCGAGCGCATCGATGAAGGCCGACGGAGCGACGATCTGCTTGCTGGCCAGCTTGAACGCGAAATCGAAGTCCACCGGGTTGACGGCGTGGATCTTCGCGTTGCGCGTGGTCTGCGCCTTGCGCAGGCGGGCGTGCAGCAGCGGCAGTTCGTGGCGGATGTTGCTGCCGAGCACGACGATGCTGTCGGCGCCTTCGATCTCGGCCAGCGGCAGGCCGAACACTTCGGCGGTGGCGGCGTCGGAGAAGTCGCGGTTGTTGATGCGGTGATCGATATTGGTGGTGCCCAGGCCGGCAGCAAGACGGGCCAGCAGCGCGCCCTCCTCGTTGGAGGCCGACGGGTGCACCAGCACGCCGAGGTCATCGCCCTGGTGGGCGGTCAGGATGTCCTTGGCCGCGGCCAGGCCTTCGGCCCAGCTCACTTCCCTCCACTCGCCATTGACCTTGCGCAGCGGCTTGACCGCGCGGTCTTCGCTGTACAGGCCCTGGTGCGAATAGCGGTCGCGATCGGACAGCCAGCATTCGTTGACCGCTTCGTTGTCGCGCGGCACCGCGCGCAGCACTTCGCCGCGACGCACGTGCAGGAACAGGTTCGAGCCCATCGCGTCGTGGTAACCCAGCGACTCGCGTGCGGTCAGTTCCCACGG
>NZ_JBFULO010000165.1:0-7922 GCF_054049855.1 Stenotrophomonas sp. P5_B8
GGCGATGAACTGTCTGCCGGCGAGCCGGTCTTTGCCAGCAGCCGTTACGCGCTGGCGTTGCTGGACGCGCTCGGGCAGCAGCTGCAGGCCGCGGGCCAACGCGAAAGCGTGGAGCGCGCGCTGCAGCGCGAGCAGGATGGGCTGACCACGCGCTGGGCCTTGGCCGGGCAGTGGCTGCGCGCGCTGTGCCGCACTGCGGCCTTCACCGACCATGCCGGCTACGCCGACGAAGCGGCAGCACTGCTGCTGGTCCAGCGGGCACTGCGCACCCGCGCCAGCGAGACGGCCCTGCTGGTCAGCGTTGACGGGCTGCTGGGCGAGCATCCGCGCATCGTGCAGGGGCGCATGAACCTGTCGCTGGATGACTTCCTGGCCCGCCTGCAGCACCACAACGACGTGTTCGTCCCGGCGTTCCACGCCTACCAGGCGGTACGCCAGCGCATCGTCGCGCGCGAACGAGATACCCTGCGCCTGTCCGAGTTCAAGGCACGGCCGTTGTCTTCGTTCGTGCGCAACAAGCTCATCAACGATGTCTACCTGGGCGTGATCGGCGACAACCTGGCCAAGCAGATGGGCACGGTCGGGGAGAACAAGCGCAGCGACCTGATGGGGCTGCTGATGATGATCTCCCCGCCGGGCTACGGCAAAACCACGCTGATGGAATACGTGGCGCACCGGCTTGGCCTGGTCTTCATGAAGATCAACGGGCCGGCGCTCGGCCACGAGGTACGCTCGCTGGACCCGGCGCAGGCGCCGGACGCCACCTCGCGGCAGGAACTGGAAAAGCTCAACCTGGCGCTGGAGATGGGCAACAACACCATGCTGTATGTCGATGACATCCAGCACACCCACCCGGAGTTCCTGCAGAAGTTCATTTCACTGTGCGACGGCACCCGCCGCATCGAGGGCGTGTGGCGCGGGCGTACCCGGACCTACGACATGCGCGGCAAGAAGTTCTGCGTGGTCATGGCCGGCAACCCGTATACCGAGTCCGGCGAGGTGTTCAAGATTCCAGACATGCTCGCCAACCGCGCCGATATCTACAACCTTGGCGATGTGCTCGGCGGCATGGAAGATGCCTTCACCCTGAGCTACATCGAAAACAGCCTGACCTCCAATCCGGTGCTGGCGCCGCTGGCCACTCGCGACATGGCCGACCTGTACCTGCTGGTCGAACGTGCGATGGGCAAGGAGCTATCCACCAACGCGCTGAGCCATGCCTACAGTGGCGCGGAGGTCAATGAGATCGTGGCCACGTTGCAGCGCATGCTGCGCGTGCGCGACGTGGTCTACCGGGTCAACCAGCGGTACATCGCCAGCGCCGCGCAGGACGACCGCTACCGCACGGAACCGCCGTTCCGGCTGCAGGGCAGCTACCGCAACATGAACAAGCTGTCGGAAAAGATCTCCCCGGTGATGAACGAGGCCGAGCTCCAGCAGCTGGTCTCCGACCATTACCTCGGCGAAGCCCAGCTGCTCACCACCGGCGCCGAGGAGAACCTGCTCAAGCTGGCTGAACTGCGCGGCCTGCTGCAGGGGGAGGAACTGGCGCGCTGGCAGCAGATCAAGCGCGATTTCCTGCGCAACAAGGCCATGGGCGCCGGCGACAGCGATGTCGGGGGACGCATGGTGGCGCAGYTGGCCGACATCGCCAGCGCGCTGCAGTTGCCGCCGCCGGCGCCGCAGGCCGAGGTGGAACCGGCGCCCTGGCCAGCCTTGCTGTCGGCGCTGGAACGGCTGTCAGTCGCGCGCGCAGAACCGGTCGCTGCCGCGTCACCCACCCCCGCGCCGCCGCTGGCCGAACCGCTCGCCGATGGCCTGCAGGCCGGGTTGGCACCGCTGCTGCAGCTGCTTGGGCAATCGCACCAACAGCAGGTGCGCACCGGCGAGACGCTGGCCCTGTTGGCCGGCTGGGTGCGCCAGCAGATGGACGCCGAGCCGGCACCGCGCCAGCGGCTGCGACCGCGCCGGGCCAGCACGCCGGAAGAGCGCGCGCTGGATGAAGCCTTGATGCGCCACTTCTACGGCGAATCGGCGGTGCCGCCGCGCGACGACACCTCGGTGGATGACGCCCACGCATGACCGTGCCCTTGCCCGCGCCCGCGCAGCTCGATGGCGACACCCGGACGGTGGCGGCATTGGCGGCGTATGCGCAGCCGCTGCTCGATGCCATCGCACGGCATGCGCAGGGGCAGGGCAGCGGTAGCGAGGACGGCAGCGCCGCTGGATTGATCGAGGTGCTGGCGCGGATCGCGCTGGCGCTGCAATCGGCCGATCCGGCGCAGCTGCGTCGCCGGGCCGGCTGGTGGGGACGGCTGCTGGGTCGCGACGTTGAGCGCCAGCGCGATGCCGATGCGCTGCAACCGCAGCTGGGCGTGCTGCTGGTGCAGGCCGAAGACCGCGCACGTGCGCTGCAGGCCCGCGCCATGCAGCGCCAGAGCGCGATCGCGGCCGCCGAACAGGCCGCCGTCGCGCTGGAGCACTGGATCGACGCTGGCAGCCTGCAGTTGCCCAGCCTGCCCGATACCGAACAGCACGCCGTGTTCGCCCAGCGCCTGGATCACCTGCGCCGGCTGGCGGCACTGCAGCGCAGCGAAGGGGGGCAATGGCAGCTGCTGCAGGCGCAGGACGACGCGCTGCTGGCGCGCTTCCGGCGCATCGCCGATGTGCTGCTGCCGGCGTGGAGACAAGCCGCCCTGGCGCGGCAGGCGCAGGATCAGACCCGGCACAACCAGCAGGCCGCGGCGCTGCAGGCGCAGATCGCCGCCGAGGTCGCCTCGGCGCAGGCTAGACTCCGATGAACCCCCTGTTCTTACCGGTGTGCCACCGACGGCCGCCGCCCAGCATGGAGATCCACCGATGACCCAGGACCCGCAGGACACCCAGGCGCTGTCTGTCACCCCCGTCGATGCGCTGGACGATGCCGCGCTGCAGGCGCTCGGCCTGGGTCGTGACGACCTGCCGAAGATCGACGCGATCGGCCGTGGCCTGGAAGATATCCGTCCCGGCAACCTGCAGGTATTCGGTCGCGATGCGGCCGCCAAGACCGCCGCGTTTTCCAGCCAGCTGCTCGACCAGGTGCGCAACCGCGACCTGGATGCCAGCGGCGACAAGCTGGGCGAGGTGGTGCGCATTGCGCGTTCGCTCAAGCTCGATGGCCTGGCCGAACGCTCGAAGGTGCCGGTGATCGGCGGGCTGATCGACAAGCTGCGCGCCTCCAAGGGCGAGCTGGTGCAGAAGTTCAGCGATACCAATCGCCAGATCGAGCAGCTGATGGGTGATGTGGGCAGCCAGCAGACCCTGATGGYGCAGCGCGTGGGCGAGTTCGACCGAATGCACGACATCGTGCGCGAGGAGCGCCACGCGCTGGGCCTGCACATCGCCGCCGGCAAGCGTCGGATCAGCGAGCTGCGCAGCGAGCAGCAGGCCACGCTCGGCCAGGACGATCCGCAGGTGCGCATCCGCCAGGGCGAACTGGACAACGCAATCCGCCTGCTCGACAAGCGCATCGGCGATCTGGTGGTGATGCAGCACGCGGCCGATCAATCGTTGCCGATGATCCGCCTGATCCAGGCCAACGCCATCCTGCTGATCGAGAAGTTCAACACGGTCCGTGACATCACCATCCCGTCGTGGAAGCGCCAGTTCGCGATCCAGCTGTCGCTGAGCGAGCAGAAGAGCGCGGTGGCGCTGTCCAATGCCATCGACGATGCCACCAACGACCTGATGCGCCGCAACGCCGACCTGCTGCGCCAGACCACAGTGGACACCGCCAAGGCCAACCAGCGTGCGGTGATCGACGTGGCCACGCTGCGCCACGTGCACGAGCAGCTGATCGCCACGGTCGAAGAGGTGCGCAGCATCCACCGCGACGGCATGCAGCAGCGCCAGCAGGCCGAAGTCGAACTCGCGCGCCTCCGCGAAGACGTGCAACAGCGCCTGGCCGCCCCGACCGCCGGCTGACGCCCGCCGCGCACTGCGGTAGAGCCACGCCATGCGTGGCTGCTCTCTGTGCAGCAGCATGGCCCTTCAGGAAAACGCGCCACGCGCCGCCCGGCATCCCCGCATGGCGTGGATCTACGGTCGGCAATCGCGGGCTCGCGTCAGCCGCGCGCCAATTGCGCGGCCAGCCACTCGGCCAATGCATCCACCCGCGGATCCGGTGCACCCTCCGGTGTCGCCAGCACCCAGAACCCGCCGGTGGCGCCAAACCCCCACGGCGCCAGCAGGCGTCCGGCAGCCAGCTCGTCGGCCACCAACGGCTCCGGCGCAATCGCCACGCCCAGCCCGGCGACCGCCGCCTCCAGCAGGTAATACAGGTGGTCAAAGCTAGTGCCCAGCTGCAACCGGGCTGGGTCCACCCCGTGTGCGTCCGCCCAGGCCGGCCACGCCTGCGGCCGCGAGGTGGTGTGCAGCAACGGCTCGCCGAGCAGTGCAGAGGGCGGGTGCTGACGCAGCCGTGCCGCCGCCGGGTGCTGCGGGCTGACCACCACCCCGACCCGTTCCGGGGCCAGCTCACGCACCTGCCACCGCCGCGGCCACGGCGGCTGGGCCAGCAGCAGTACCGCGTCCAGGGCCTGTTGTGCATCGGTGAAACTGCCGTCCTGGGCCGACCAATGCAGCGCCAGCTGGGGCAGGTCGGCCTGCAGCGTCTGCAGGCGGGGAATCATCCAGCGCGCCAGGATGCTGCCGCTGCACCCCAGCACCAGCGCCTCGGGGCGTTGCTGGCGCTGCAGCACCGTGACCGCCTCGCGGATCTGTCCGAAAGCCCCCGCACAGGCCGCCTGCAGGATGTCGCCGGCGCGGGTCAGGCGCAGGCCGCGGCCGTCGCGCTCGAACAGGGCCACGCCCAGGTGATCCTCCAGCAGGCGCAGTTGTCGGCTGATCGCGCCATGGGTGACGTGCAGGGCTTCGGCGGCGCGGCCGACCCCGCCCAGGCGGGCGGCCGCTTCAAAGCTGCGCAGGGCGTTGAGCGGCGGCAGGGGGCTGTCGGTCATGTGAGTTTTCCTGACAGGTTGTCGGAGATATTATCGATATTCCTGTCATGACAGGTGCGTTAAATTGGCAGCCTGTCTCCACCGGCTGTCGCGACATGTCCGCATCCCCCATCGTTGATTTCCACGCCTACCCCGACGCCCAGGGCCATTTCGGCCGCTACGGCGGCAGTTTCGTCGCCGAAACGCTGATCGGGCCGCTGCAGGAGCTGGCTGCCGCCTACGACCAGGCGCGCCGCGATCCGGCCTTCATCGCCGCCTACGACAAGGACCTCACCCACTACGTGGGCCGGCCCAGCCCGATCTACCACGCCGAACGCCTCAGCAAACAGGTCGGCGGCGCGCAGATCCTGCTCAAGCGCGAAGACCTGAACCACACCGGCGCGCACAAGATCAACAACACCATCGGCCAGGCCCTGCTGGCCGCGCGGATGGGCAAGACCCGGATCATCGCCGAGACCGGCGCCGGCCAGCACGGCGTGGCCAGCGCGACCGTGGCCGCGCGGCTGGGCCTGGAATGCGTGGTGTACATGGGCGCCACCGACATCGAGCGGCAGAAGATCAACGTCTACCGCATGAAGCTGCTCGGCGCGACGGTGGTGCCGGTGACCTCCGGCTCGGCCACGCTCAAGGACGCGCTCAATGAAGCGATGCGCGACTGGGTCACCAACGTCCGCGACACCTTCTACATCATCGGTACCGTGGCCGGCCCGGACCCGTACCCGCGCATGGTCCGTGACTTCAACGCCATCGTCGGCCGTGAAGCCCGGGCGCAGATGTTCACCGATTACGGCCGCCTGCCCGACGCGATCACCGCCTGCGTCGGCGGCGGCAGCAACGCGATCGGCCTGTTCCATGCCTTCCTCAACGATCGCCAGGTGCGCATCGTCGGCGCTGAAGCGGCCGGTGATGGCATCGACACTGGTCGCCACGCCGCGTCCATCGCCGCCGGTCGCCCCGGCGTGCTGCACGGCAACCGTACGTATGTGATCTGCGACGATGACGGGCAGATCACCGAGACCCATTCGGTCTCGGCCGGCCTGGATTACCCTGGCGTCGGCCCGGAGCACGCGTTTTTGGCTGACGCCGGCCGGGCCGAGTATGTCGGCATCACCGACGACGAAGCCCTGGCCGCCTTCCACCAGCTGGCGCACAGCGAAGGCATCCTGGCTGCGCTGGAATCCAGCCATGCGGTGGCGCAGGCGATCAAGCTGGCGCGCGAACTGCCCCGCGACAAGCTGGTGCTGTGCAACCTGTCCGGTCGCGGTGACAAGGACGTGCATACCATCGCCGCCCGCGAGGGCTTGATGCTGTGAACCCACTGCTGCGCCAGGGAAGTGCGCTGCTGATCGTGGTCGGCCTGACTGCCTGCACCCCGCCGGATCCGCCGCTGCTGCCCGCCGCGCCGTCGGCCCCGGCGGCGATTGCACCGGCGCAGGTGCCGGCCAGCAACGACGATGACATCGCCAACCGCCCGATCGAAGACGATCCCGAGCCCGCGCCCACAGCGACCGACAACGACGCCGCACCCGCGGTGGTCTCGGTAGCGCTGGACCATGCCGGCGACGTGGTGATCGGGCAGCGTTTCAGCGCCGAGGRTGCCGATGCGCAATGGCATTCGGCGGGCCTGAGCGAGGGCGGCCAGCTCGGCAGCTGCGAGTACTACGAGCGCGGCAGCCTGCCCGAAGGCGTGTCGATGATGGTCGATGACGGGCATGTGGCGCGCTTCGACCTGGCCCTGCTCGACGGTTCGGACGAGACCATCACCCAGCCTGGTCCGTTCGGGCTGCGCCTGGGCATGTCGCGTGCCGAAGCGCTCAAGCGCTTGCCCAGGGGCAGCACCGCGCAGCCGCACGCTTACGATCCTGAAACCGGCGAGTACCTCACCTGGCAGGACCCCGGTTCGGATCTTGCGATCCGGCTGGAGATCGTCGACGGGGTGATTTCGAAGTTGTACTGGGGCGCCAGCGGCGCCGTTGAACTGATTGAAGGATGTGCCTGAAATGTCCGTGGACCGTATCGATGCCTGTTTCGCCCGCCTGCGCGCCTCCGGCCGCAAGGCGCTGATTCCTTTCATCACCGCGGGCGACCCGGGCCTGGAGGCCACCGTGCCGGTGATGCATGCGCTGGCCGCCGCCGGCGCCGACGTGATCGAACTCGGCGTGCCGTTTTCCGACCCCATGGCCGATGGCCCCACCATCCAGCGCAGCTCCGAGCGCGCGCTGGCGCGCGGGGCAGGGCTGCGTTACGTGCTGGAAACCGTGGCCGCCTTCCGCCGCGACGACACCACCACCCCGGTGGTGCTGATGGGCTACCTGAATCCGGTCGAGATCCACGGCACCGCGCGCTTCGCGCAGACCGCGATCGCCGCCGGCGTGGATGGCGTGCTGCTGGTCGACCTGCCGCCGGAAGAGGCCGCTGAAACCCGTGAGATCTTCACCGCCGCCGGCCTGGCGCTGATCCTGCTGGCCTCGCCGACCACCGCCGATGCGCGGCTGGACAGCTTGTCCGCAATGGCCCAGGGCTACCTTTACTACGTCAGCTTCGCCGGGGTGACCGGTGCGTCCGACCGTCTGGACAGCAGCGCCGCCAGCGCCCGCCTGCGCGACCTGCGCAGCCGCTCGCAGGTACCGGTGGTGGCCGGCTTCGGCATCAAGGATGCGGCCAGCGCCGCGGCCATGGCCGTCGAAGCCGACGGCGTCGTAGTAGGCAGCGCCCTGGTAGCCGCACTTGCCGAAGGTGCCGATGCAGGTGCTGCCGCACAGACCGCACAGTCCTTCCTCGCGCCGCTGCGTGCTGCGCTCGACCAAGCCTGATCAAGCGGCGCCCTCGATCTCCGATCCGCATACGTGAAACTGTGCAGAGGCAGGCGGGCAGCCGCGCCCGGGACACGCACGTAAACCCGTCCATGGGGGCTCGTGGGCGCCT
>NZ_JBFULO010000166.1:0-7905 GCF_054049855.1 Stenotrophomonas sp. P5_B8
TGTCCAGCATCGTGTCCAGCACGTAGCCTTCCAGCTCCATCGTGCGCAGCGGGCGCGGCAGGAATGCCTGCAGGCGTGCCTGCTCGCTGGCATTGAGCGCACTCAGCGCGTTGCCGCGGCCGGCCGCGCAGTTGGCGGCGGCGCCGGTGCGACGGCAGACGTCGTTCCACAGCGTCTGCAGGTCATCGCGTTCGTCCAGCGTCAATGGCAGCGAACGGCCGAGGTTGTTGCTGATGGTGTGGGTCAGCGTGGTCTGCCAGGTGCCGAATGTGTAGCGGCCCTGATGGCTCAGCGCCAGCTGGTCGCGCTCGTAGCGCTGGTAGGCGGTATAACCCACGCGCGGCTGAACTACGCGGCGGGTGAGGGTGCCGGTGCCGTTCGGATGGGGAACCGTGGCGTTGCCGACGCGCCACAGGCTGGCCAGGCTGTCCAGGGTGCCGGTCTGGCCCTGGCTGTTGTCGTATTTCTGCCGCGACACGTCGTAGTCCAGGGTCAGGTCGTGATCGTCGTTGATCGTCCAGTTCACGCGCACGCCGGTGTTCCAGTTGGTATTGGCCACCGCCTTGCCGCCGCCACCGAAGCCGATGCTGCGCTCCCACAGCGTGCCGTCCGGCAGCGGCAGGTCGTCCCATTCCGGGTTGGAGGCCTTGGCGTCGTAGTAGCTGCCACGCACCGCCAGGCCCAGGCGATCTTTGACGAGCGGTCCGGTCAGGTACACATCGGTGGTGCGCGCATCGCCGAACTGGTCGTCCTGCTGCACGGTGGCGCCCTGGGTGAGCGAGCCGTGCCAACTGTCCTGGTTGCGCCGGGTGATGATGTTGATCACCCCGCCCATCGCGTCCGACCCGTACAGGGTGGACATCGGGCCACGCACCACTTCGATGCGCTCGATCGCATCCAGCGGCGGCAGGTAGGAGAACTGGCCGCCGCCGAAGTTGTTCGGGTAGAGCTGGCCGACGTTGCTCTGGCGGCGACCGTCGATCAGCACCAGGGTGTACTCCGACGGCATGCCGCGCATGGAGAGGGTGGCGCGGCCGTTCTTGTCGGTGGTTTCCATGCCCACATCGATGCCTTCCACGTCGCGCAGCGCGTCGACCAGGCTGGTGTAGGGCCGCTTGCTCAGCTCTTGGCGACTGACCACGCTGATGCTGGCCGGGGCGTCGGTGATTTTCTGTTCGAAGCCGGCGGCGGTGACCACGACCTTGTCCAGCGTGGTCGGTGCGGCGGCGTCGCCGTTGGCGAAGGCGGGCGCGCTGATCGCGCCGAGCAGGGCCAGGCTCAGGGCGTGGCGGGACAGGGACATGCGACGACGATGGCGTTGGGCCATGGGGGTAACCTCGAAAAGGAAAGACGAACGCGGGACGCCACGACCGGCGGTCGCAGCGCTGCAGGAATCAGGGAAGTGCCCGGGAACAGGCAGGTGTCGCCATCGACGGGGGGCGCGTCACTACCGCGACGCGCGTGTCGGAATCAGCCCTGCGGTGGGGCTTGTCCGCGTTGAACGCGCAGGCCGGGCGCAGCCGGCAGCGGAATGGCAGGCGCCGAATCCACCGACGGGGCCACCTGCGGCGGCAGGTCGACCCAGGTCGCCAGCAACCGGTCCAGCGCGTCGGGCAAGGCCGGCGGCAACGGTGGCGGGGTGTTGGCCGGACGCACGCTGGTGAGCCGACGCGGTTTGGCCGCTACTTCTTCCTGCGGCGTGGTTTCACCGCCACCGCGACGTTCTTCGGCCGGCAGCTGCAGTACCAGCGCGGCACTGCCCGGCAACGCCCGGTCCAGCACCGGCAGGGCGGTGAACAGCATCGCCAGCAGGCCCAGCCATGCCAGCACGCTCGCCAACGCCGGACGCTGCCCGCGCACGGCGGGGGCGAAGTTGCGAAGGCGGTGCGGGTGGCGCAAGACGGAATCCCTGCTCAAGCGTGTTGGGTGGGGAACATGACGCTCCCGATCACGAGCGGACCTCGATGACGCGGCGGAGTGTAGTGAGATCCGTTCGCGGACGCAAATAGGAATGATTTGCGAATGGCTGGGTAACGATCTACGGCGCCGAAGGCGGATCGACCAGCGCCCGCAACGCGGCATGCGGCGAGGCCGCGAGGGTCGGGCGGAGGTGGGCAAGGAATGATGGGCTGCCATGGGCCAGTGCGCGTTTCAGCCACGCCGTGGCTGCATCGACCTGACCCGCCGCCAGCAACACCGAAGCATGGCTGGTCTGGCCGCGGAAGTCGCCGGCTTCGGCCGAGCGCAGGTACCACGCCGGTGCCGCGGCCGGATCCGCCGCCACGCCGATGCCGTCTTCCAGGCAGCGGCCGACCAGGTTCATCGATTTGGCATGGCCCAGTTGCGCGGCCCGCAGGTACAGCGCAAACGCGGCGCGGTCGTCGCGGAGGACGCCGCGGCCGGTGCCCAGCAGGTTGGCCAGGTTGTATATCCCCCAGTCCAGGCCGCTGTCGGCCGCCTTGCGATACCACACCGCCGCCAGTTCCAGGTTCTGCACGGTGCCGCTGCCCAGCTCATGGCAGCGCCCGAGCATGTTCATGGCGATGCCCAGCCCGCCGTTGGCGGCGCGCTCGAACCAGAGCACGGCGGCGGCCGGATCCTGCGGGATGCCGCGGCCTTCCATGCAGGCCTGGCCGAGCAGGAACTGCGCCTGCACGTCGCCGCGTTGGGCGATCGGGATCAGCGTGGCAAGTGCGGCGGTGGGGTCGTGCTGCAGCTGCGCGGCCAGCGCGGTGGCATCCAGTGCGGGCGGGGTCGGCTCAGACATCAGCCCACTGCCGCAGCAGGTTGTGATACACGCCGGTAAGGTTCACCAGCGCGGGATGGTCGGGGTGGTCGTGGGTGAGGCGCCGGATCGCGTTGTCCATGTCCCACATCAGGCGGCGCTGCCCGTCGTCGCGCAGCATGCTCTGGATCCAGAAGAACGAGGCCAGTCGCGTCCCGGCGGTGACCGGAGTGACCTGGTGCAGGCTGGTGCCGGGGTACAGCACCATGTGCCCGGCGGGCAGCTTCACCCGCTGGGTGCCGAAGGTGTCCTCGATGACCAGTTCGCCGCCTTCGTACTCGTCCGGATCGCTCAGGAACAAGGTCGCCGACACATCGGTGCGCACCGGTTGCGGTTGCCCGGCCACGCTGTAGTCGTAGCGCACCGCGTTGTCGATGTGGAAGCCGAAGGTCTGGCCGGGCTGGTAGCAGTTGAACAGCGGCGGAAAGATCCGTCGCGGCAGGGCGGCCGAAAAGAAGCTGCTGTTGCGCCCGAGCGCATCCAGGATGGTCGAACCCACCGCGCGCGCGGCCGGGTCGGACTCGGGCAGCTGCAGGTTGTGCTTGGCCTGCGCGGACTGGTAGCCCGCGGTCAGCCGTCCGTCGGTCCAGCCGGCGGTGGCCAGCTGCTTGCGGGCCAGGGTGACCTGCTCGGCGCTGAGGACGTCGGGGATGTGCAGCAGCATGATCGGCTCCAGCCCCTCCCGCACCGGAGCGCGGGAGGGAGCGTATCGCTTAGAACGTGAAGTTGAAGGCCAGCGTGGCCGAACGACCCGGCGCGATGGCAGCGTAGTGCGAAGCGTACGCCTTGGTGAAGTAGGTTTTGTTGGTCAGGTTCTGCACGTTCAACTGCAGGCTGTAGCGCTCGCTGAAGGCGTAGCCCACCATCGCATCCCAGCGGATGTAGGACGGCACCCACTTGGTGTTGTTGACGTTGCCGTAGACCTTGTCCACGTAGTTCGCGCCGGCGCCCAGGCTGAGGCCTTCGACGAACGACGGCGCCCAGGTGGTCCACAGGCTGGCGCTGTGTTTGGCGGTGTTGGGGAACTGGTTGCCGTTGAACGGCGAGGGCACGTACACCCCGTTGACCAGGGCAAAGCCGTTGTCCTCGACTACCGCGTCCAGGTAGGTATAGCCACCAAACACCTGCCAGCCCTGCACGATCGTGCCGCTGAAGCCGATCTCGGCGCCCTTGACCTTCTTGCTGCCCGCGTTCTGGGTGGTGCCCGCATCGCTGGTGACGCGCGCGTTGGTCATCTCGGTTTCGAAGATCGCACCGGTCAGCGACAGGCGCGCATCGAACAGGTCCCACTTGGTGCCCAGTTCGATGTTGCGGCTGCGCTGCGGCTTGAGATCCTGGATGGTGGCGCTGATGCCATCGGCGCCATCACCGCCGTCGGTGCCCACCGGGGTGGAGGAGGTGCCCCAGGACAGGTAGATGCTGCCGTTTTCCACCGGCTTGAAGACCAGCCCGGCCTGGCCGTTCCAGAACGAGGTGTCGTTGCGCAGGTGCTGCAGGTTGGCTGCGGCCGTCGGGTTGAACTGGTGGGTGCTGTAGTCGTCGAAGCGCGCGCCCAGGTTGAGCATCCACTGCTCGCTGAAGCTGATGGTGTCGAACACGTACGCCGACTTCGTGCGCGTGGTCTGGCGCACGTCATTGGCGGGGTTGCTGCGGGTCACGGTGTGCAGCGACGCCCACGGATCGTTCGGGTTCGGGTTGGTCAGGTCGGTGCAGTTGTAGCCGGTGGCCGCGCCGGTCGTCGGGCAGCTCTGGTTGCCGGTGATCGGGTTGTTGGTGCCGCCGGTGGTCTGTCCGTTCGGGCGACGCACCTCGCCGATCAGGTAGTTGCCGCGCACGGTCTTCTCGCTGCTGTATTCCACGCCGGCGTTGAAGCTGTGGCGCAGCGGGCCGGTCTCGATCTCGCCGGTCACGCTGGTCTGGTTGATGAAGCTGTCGGTCTGCGTGGCGCGCGAGTTGGTGCGGCGCCAGACCGTGCCGTACAGGTTCGGATTGCCCTTGCTGTCGTCCGGCTGGGTCCACAGGTAATCGTTGCGGGTATCACCGTAGCGGGTGATGTTGCGCAGCACGATGCCACCGAAATCATGCGACAGGTTCAAGGTGGTGATGTCGGCGCGGGTCTTCTGGAAGTCACGGTCGACCAGGCCGTAGAACGCGTCGCGGTTGGTCACGATCGGGCTGCCGTCGCCGTTGAGCGCCAGGTTGGCGCCGCTGGTGAACGGGTTGCTGTACGGGAAGCCGCCGGCGTCGGGCAGGTCGTCGGTTTCCATGTGGTAGTGGCTGATCACCCCCTGGGTCGGACCGTTGAGCCCGAACGCCAGCGACGGCGCGATGCCCCAGCGGCTGCTGTTGACTTCATCACGGCCGGCCACGTCGGCCTCGTGCTTCATGAGGTTCACGCGCGCGGCGATGCCGTCGCCGATGACCTGATTGGCGTCCAGCGTGCCGCGGTAGTAGTTGTCGGTACCGGCGGCCAGCGAGCCCTGCACGAAGTTGTCCAGCTTCGGGGTCTTGCTGACCAGGCTGATGGTGCCGCCGGCCGAACCGCGACCGGAGTAGGCCGAGCTGGGGCCCTTGACCACGTCGATCTGCTCGATCGCGAACACCTCGCGGGTCTGGCTGCCGGCATCGCGCAGGCCGTCCACGTAGATGTCCGAGGCCGAATCGAAGCCGCGGATGAAGGGACGGTCGCCGGTCGGGTTGCCGCCTTCGCCGGCACCGAAGGTAATGCCCGGCACGGTGCGCAGCGCGTCCAGCAGCGTGGTGGCCGCGGTCTGCTCGATCACCTGCTGGGAGATCACGCTGACCGACTTGGGCGTATCCAGCAGCGGCGCGGTGAACTTGGACGACTGCGCGCGCACGCGCTCGCCGTGCACGTCCACGCCGTCCAGTTCGGTCGCGCGCTGCGGCTCGGCGGCGGTGTCGGTGTCGGCATGGGCGATGGCGGGGGCGGCAATGGCCAGCAGCAGGGCGGACGACAACGGGGTCGGGCGAACGGTCATGGGAGGTCCTGGACGTACGGGCAAGGGCGGACCGGCAGGCGGTCACGGCGGCGAGCGGGTGGGAAGGTCGGGAAAGCGAACAAACGAACAGGCAGGGCCGCTGGCTGCGCAGGCGCAGACAGGGCGGGGCCGTCACGCGGGGCGTGCGGCGGGGATCAGGCGGTGGGAGGGGCGTGGCCCGGGTTGAGGCGCAGCGAAGGCTCCATCCGCTGCCAGCGCAGTGCATCGGCAGGCCATAGCGGAATCGCTGCTACCCACGCGTTGCGGCGCAGCGGGAACAGTGCGGCAGCGCTCCCGGGCTCGGTATCGGCACTCGCGTCGCTTTTGGCGCTGTTTTCGCTGGCCGGCGCATCAGGGCAGGGCAGCGAAGGCGCTTTCTGGCCGGTGTCGGTGGCCATCGCGGCGGCTTCAACCTGCTGCGCAAGCGGCCCAGGACCGTCCTGCACGCCGCGGGTGGCGCCCGTATTCAGCCAACCGGCGGCCAGCAGCACCACGCAGAACGCGGCCCACAGGGCGACAACATCGATGGCGGAACGGGTGAGAGACACGGGCGACCAGGCAGGCGCGGCCAGGCGGCCGCGGTGCACATGGTAATGCTAGCAATTCGCATTTTCAAAACGCCGGGCGTTCAGTCGCGGTCGTCGCGGGTCCAGACCCCGTCGTGTTCGCGCTTGACCGGGAACTTGGCCACCGGAGAGTAGGCCGGGGCGCACAGGGCGCGGCCGTCGCGGATATCGAAACGCGCTCCGTGCAGCACGCACTCGATGCTGGCCTCGGCGGTGTCGAACGTGCCCGAGGACAGCTCGAACTCATCGTGGGTGCACTGGTCTTCGAGCGCGTAGAGCTCGCCGTCCAGGTTGAACACCACGATCGGGGTGCCGGTGACCTCGTCGAAGGTGCTCTTCATTTCCCCGGCCAGCAGCTCGGCGCTGGCGCAGACGAAGGTCCAGGTCTCGCTCACGCCTGGACCGCCAGCGGCTTTTCCAGGATCTCGAAGCGCAGGTCGTCGCGCTTGGGCGTGCCGAAGCGCGCGTCGCCGTACGGGAACGGCTTCTTGATCCCGGTGCGCACGTAGCCGCGGCGCTCGTAGAAGGCGATCAGTTCCTCGCGCACGTCGATCACCGTCATCTGCATCACCGGCACGCCCCATTCGCGCGCGGCGTGGGCCTCGGCCGCATCGATCATCACCTTGCCGATGCCGCCGCCCTGCTGGGCCGGATCGACCGAGAACATGCCGAAGTACCCCTTGCCGCGGTCGTCGGCCACGTGCGCGCAGGCCAGCAGCTGGCCATCGCGCTCGGCCAACAGGATGGTGGAACGCGGGCGCGCCAGATCGGCCTGCAGGCTTTCGGCATCGATGCGCGCCCCATCCAGCAGGTCGGCTTCGGTGGTCCAGCCGGCACGGCTGGCGTCGCCGCGATAGGCCGAGGTGACCAGGGCAATCAGGGCGGGGATGTCGGCAGCGGTGGCCGATCGGAAGGTCAGGGTGCTCATGGGCACATTCTAGGCGGGGTGGGCGGTGGCGGGGAGGGGGCAGGGGAGGCAGGGCGAGGCAGGAGGAGGCGACGGGCGGTTGGCTGGCCGCTATCGGGGGACCGGTGATCGGCAATCGCGGAGCGGCACTCGGCGGAACGGCAAGCGGCGGAACGGCAAGCGGCGGAACGGCAAGCGGCGGAACGGCAAGCGGCGGAACGGCGGATCGTCGAATCGCCGGATCGCCGGATCGCCGGATCGCCGGATCGCCGGATCGTAGGATCGTCGAATCGTAGGATTGGTAGTGCCGAGCCATGCTCGGCAACCCGCAATGCGGCGTCGCGATCCGCTGGCGGTGAGCGACGCAGCGAAACGACAACGCTGTTTATGTCTCCTGTCCGTCTGCAATTGCCAGCACAGCTCTGAGACGGGCCGGATTTGACCGGTCTGATCCGACTGGAGAATGCCAGCGATGCGATACATGCCGATCTCGATGACCACCTTCACGATGTGTTTTGTCTTGAACTGGCCCGTCGCGACACGGGGTTTATCTTGGCATCGCGCCGAGACTGGATGACGACGTCGTAAAGCGACTTGTTTGCTAACCGTCATGGAGTGATTTGACCGACAAGTCGTCCGCAGCAAACG
>NZ_JBFULO010000167.1:0-9463 GCF_054049855.1 Stenotrophomonas sp. P5_B8
GTAGAACACCGCGCGCCCATGGCGCGACACGCCGAAGTTCTTGGGCAGCATGTCGCCGGGGAAAATGTTGTTGCGCGCCATGTCGGTAATGGCCTGCGCATAGTCCAGCGCGGCGTTGCGCCGGCCATCGCCGCCCTGCTCGCGCAGGTACAGGTTGAGCGGACGGAAGCGGCGCTGCACGTAGCACAGCGCGATCACCAGCTCATCGCCGTCTTCGCTGACGCTGGCGCTGCACTGGTGCAGCAGTTCCTCCAGCAGCGCCGGGGCAAAGCGCGCGCGCGGGAAGCGCAGGTAGCGATAAGGCTGCGCATCGAGCAGGCGCCCGACGCGATCCAGGTTGAACACCAGGGCGTACTTCTCTTCGACCTGGTGGCGGGTCATCGTCTTGGGCCAGGCGAACCGGTCGCGGATCAGCTTGAACACCAGCGGATAACTGGGCAGGGTGAACACCGCCATGACCATGCCGGGCGTGCCATCGGCGTGCACCAGCTGCTCGCCCGGATGATCCTGGAAGTGCCGGAAGAAAGTGCGGTAGCGCTCGGTCTTGCCCTGCTTGGCGCGGCCCAGCACGGTGTAGATCTCATCGATGGGCTTGGCCGGCAGCAGGCTGCGCAGGAACACCACCGCGTCGCCGACCGTGGCCAGGTCGGCCTGGAAGTAGCTGCGCGAGACCCCGAACAGATGCGCCACATCGCGGCGGCCAGTCAATACCGCTTCCGCGCGCAGGCCCTGCCCATCGTTGACCAGCACGATCACGCACGGGGAAAAACGGTGCTCGCCAAATACCCGGCCGACCAGATAGGCGCGACGTTCGCGGTAGAACACCGTGTCCAGCAGCTCGATGCTGCGCACCGGATAGTCACCCCAATGGGCCAGGTCATCCTGCAGCCGCACCGCGATCGCCGCCGCGCAGCGCAACTGGTGCGCATAGGGGACATCGAAGCGATAGTCGCCCAGCACCCGCAGCAGCGCTTCGGCGGGGCGGCTGGCCGACACGGTATAGCTGTGCCGCGCCACCGGATGGGTAATCGCGTCGGAGGGCTCCACGTCCATCGCCATGAACTCGATCGCCGCATCCACGCCCTTCGTGGCGAACAACCGCCGCGCCAGGGTGTTGTAGAAGGTCTTGTATAGCTCGGCATCGATCAGGGCATCGAGCAGCACGGCGTAGGCCTGACGTATCTGCAGCCACAACGCGCGCGTACCAATGGCATCGCCGGCGGCGCGCCGCAACGCATCCACGGTCTGCGCGATACAGTGGTCATACAGCCCGATCCGCTCCACCGCGTCACCGCGCGCGCCGGCCCAGTCACGCGTTTCAAAGCGCACCCGCGCCCGCCGCGTCACCGCCGCAAAGCGCGCATGGTAGGCCTCGAATCCGTCGCGGATGAGTTCCGCCAGCACTCGAGCATCGCAATCGGCACTACGCATGCAGGCAGACCCATCAAAGACCTGACCCAACCATACGACACCACGCGCCCGGGTAGCAGCGACGGTTGTTCGGCTGCGGGGTCAATGGAATGGCTCTTCTGYCCTCCGCGTGGCGAGCATGAAGCGCGCTTTGACCCTTCCCAGGCGCGGTGGTCGGTGGATCGGGCGCTGGGCGCCCATGCCCTTTCCGGCGAATGTCCTCCGGCCGCGGGCCAAAGAAGCTTGGCTTCTACCTGCGCACCGCAAGCCGAGCCCCGTAGCGGCCGGTAGGCGCCTGGACAAAATAAAGGAGGAGGCCGCCAGGCCGGGGGACATTTGCGCCAGGGGCCTACCGGCCGCTACGGGGCCCTCACGCTCGCGACAAGCCCGGTCGGAGCCACAGCTCCAGCCACACGTCGCCTGGACTACCTGGGCAAATCCGTATCGCCCTGCTCGATCTACCAACGCCGTTGGAGCAGAACGCTCCCGTGCATTGGGAGAAGAACCACGAAAAAAAAGCGCCGCCGGTCGCCACCACACCGCGACCGGCGACGGAGGGAACCTACAGCGCCAGATCGGCCTCCACGTCCTGCACCTTGCGCCGTGCCAGGGCCAGGTTGGACTTGTTGCGATCCAGCACCAGATACAGGAACAGACCCTTCTTGCGCGAGACCGGGCGCAGGATGTGGTACGCCTTGCCCAGCGAGATGAGGATGTCTTCGATCGTGTCGTTGAGGTTGAGCGAGGCGGCCGTCTTCATCTTGGCCCGGATCACCTCCGTGTTGCCTGCCGCAGCCACCTCCATGTCCATCCCCGAGCCGGCCTCCCCCAGCAGCATGCCGCTCTCGTAATCCACCAGCGCCACTGCCTGGGCGCCGTCGATGGTCATCAGCGCGTTCAAGGTATCGTCGAGTCCTGCCATGTTGCACCCCGTTGGTTATCGAGCCCCGTTTTCCCCTGCGGATCGGCTCGTGATCCGCTGAGTTCGGCCATGATGTTGCGGCCACATTCCTTGGCACTCCACAGCACCTTGCCGATCACGCAGCGCGCGTCGCACGCGGTCATCAGCAGCAGCGGTGACGGCGTCGCGGGCAGCGCCAGCATCAGCACCTTGCCGCCGTCGGCTTCGAGCATCAGTACTTCCAGCTCCCCCAGCGCCAGCTCCCGCCCGACCGCAGCGGCCAACGCCAGCATCGCGCTGGTCATCGCCGCCAGTCGTTCGCCGTTGCCGTGGGTGCCGGCTGCCGGCACCAGCGCGAACCCGTCCACGCTGGCCATCACCACGCTGCGCACCCCGTTGATGTCATCGGCAAAGCCCTGCAGGTGCGCCCCCAGGCGCTCGCGCAGCGCCGGCTCCAGGCGGCGCGCCTCGTGTCCGTCAGCCATGCGCGGCCACCAGCGCACCGGTTTCCATTTCGCTCATCAGCACGTCCATCAGGCACAACCCTTGTTCGCGATCACGCGCATCCACCGGCACCACCGGCAACCAACGGCCCTCGCGCCCGGCCTGCGCCGCGCAGGCGTCCAGGTCGAACTGCGGAGCCAGGTCCAGCCGCGACACACCGATCACCGCCGGCACCTGCGCCGCATGCTGCTGCAGCATCGCCAGGTACGCCGTCAACTCGTCCACCGCCGCGCTGCGGGTGGCATCCAGCAGCAGGACCACGCCGCTGGCCCCCTGCAGCAGGATCGGCCACAGGAAGTCGAACCGCTGCTGTCCTGGCGTGCCGTACAGCCGCAGGCGGTCGCCGTTGGGCAGGTCGATGTCGGCGTAGTCCATCGCCACCGTGGTCGACGCCTTGTCCGCACCCTGGCGGTCGCTGTTGTGCACGTCGGTGTCGATGACCGCACCAGCGGCGATCGCCCGCACCAACGTCGACTTGCCGCAGCCCATGGTGCCCAGCACCACGATCTTGTGTTCGCGCACGCTCAGCCTCCGCCACGCTGGCGCACGCTGCGCCACATCCGGGCGGGCAGGCCGCCGCCCTCGCCGTTGCTGCGCAGCAGCCCGCCGCCGCCTGACGGCGCGTCCAGCGCGGCATACCCACACAGATAGGCCGGGTGCACGAAGGCGCGCACCGCCTCGCGCGGAATCTCCAGCAGCGAGGCGCATTCGTCCACGCTGCACGGCCGCTTGAGCAGCAGCGAGCACAACCGGAAACTGTCGTGCTGATGGCCGAGCACGCGGAAATCAGGCCAGCGCAGCAGGCGCACGCGTGCATGGTGTTGCAGGCGCGTATCCAGATCCTGCCAGTGCGCCGGGTGTTGCCCCCATTGCCAAAGCAGTGGCCGCAGCGACTGCCGTGGGAGCTCGCCTGCCAGCTGCTGGTAACGCTTGCCGGCGATACCGTGCAATGCGAGGCGCTCGAACACATCCGACAGCAGCTGCGCCAATTCCACGTTGCCGCTGCCGTCGGGCACCACCATCTGGTCCTGCTCGAAATCCAGCAGCAGCACCGGTAGGCCATCCAGCGCCAGCACCGCGTGACCATGACGCGACTGCAGGCTTTCGCGCAGCGCGCGGGTGATCGCCTTGGCCCCACGCGCGGCGATCGGTTCCTCGATCGGCGCCGGTGCGGCCGGCATCTGGCGCAGTGCGTGTTCGATCGCATGATCATCCAGCGTGCTGCGCGGGTCGCCCTGACCATCGCGCAGCCGACCCTGCTGGTCTTCGATCCAGAACTGGATGCGTGGGCGTTCGCGCACCATGCGCAGTGCGGCGTTGCGCAGTGCCGGGGTGTCCTTGATCACCAACAGATCGCAGTCGTCCAGATCGCGGCAACTGCGCACCGTGTCCGCGGGCAATGCGGCGGCCGCGCGCAGGCGCTGCAGCAAAGCGTGCTCTCCCTGGATATCCGATCCCACCACCAGCACCCTGGCCATCGCCTTCCCCTGCGCCGTGAAAGATCACACTTACTGCAGTAAAGATCGTCGATAGCCTATGCCAAGGTTATCGGGCCATAAGTGATGGATCGCACAGATTGAATTGAAGCTTCCGCACGTTGCAAGGGTCGGTAAACCCTTTGGGGACAAGGCAAGTTCTGTACCACAGATATTGACGCGGCCTTCATCGAAACGAGGCAGCCTACGATGCCGATCACAATCTGGCAGGGTTGAACCGCGCCATGCGTGGCTGCTTTTTGCGACCTTACCCGGCCATGTAGCAGCCACCCATGGGGTGGCTCTGCCCGTGGGTTTCCGGGCAACCAAGCGTGGGGTGGCGCCACCGATGCCTGGCATGCTGCGCCCAACAAAAAACCCGCGCCGAGGCGCGGGTTTTTCATGGCTCACCGCGTGTGCGGCAGGCCGACCTTACAGCGCGGCCAGCGCACCGTTGAAGGTCGTGCTCGGACGCATCGCGGCCGCGGCCTTGGCCACGTCCGGACGGTAGTAGCCGCCGATGTCCACCGGCTTGCCCTGCACCGCGGCCAGCTCTTCAACGATCTTCTGTTCGTTGTCGGCCAGTGCCTTGGCCAGCGGGGCGAAACGCGCCTTCAGTGCGGCATCGTCATCCTGCGCGGCCAGGGCCTGGGCCCAGTACAGCGCGATGTAGAAGTGGCTGCCGCGGTTGTCGATGCCACCGAGCTTGCGCGAGGGCGACTTGTCGTTGTCCAGGAACTGGCCGTTGGCCTGGTCCAGGGTCTTGGCCAACACGGTCGCACCCGCGTTGTCGTAACGGTCGCCCAGGTGCTCCAGCGAGGCTGCCAGCGCGAGGAACTCGCCCAGCGAATCCCAGCGCAGGTAATCCTCTTCGACAAACTGCTGCACGTGCTTGGGCGCCGAACCACCGGCACCGGTCTCGAACAGGCCGCCACCGGCCATCAGCGGCACGATCGACAGCATCTTGGCGCTGGTGCCCAGCTCCATGATCGGGAACAGGTCGGTCAGGTAATCGCGGAGCACGTTGCCGGTCACCGAGATGGTGTCCTCACCCTTGCGGATGCGGTCCAGCGAGAGGGCCGTCGCCTCCACCGGCGCCAGGATGCGGATATCCAGGCCGTTGGTGTCGTGGTCCTTGAGGTAGGTCTCGACCTTGGCGATCACCTGCGCGTCGTGGGCACGGCTGGCATCGAGCCAGAACACCGCCGGGGTGCTGCTCAGGCGGGCGCGGTTGACGGCCAGCTTGACCCAGTCCTGGATCGGGGCGTCCTTGGTCTGGCACATGCGCCAGATGTCGCCGGTCTGCACGGCGTGTTCAAACACCACGTTGCCGGCGTCGTCGGTGACGCGCACGGTGCCGTCGGCCGGGATCTGGAAGGTCTTGTCGTGCGAGCCGTACTCCTCGGCCTTCTGCGCCATCAGGCCGACGTTGGGCACCGAGCCCATGGTGGCCGGGTCGAACGCGCCGTGGGTGCGGCAATCATCGATCACGGCCTGGTACACACCAGCGTAGCAACGGTCCGGGATGACCGCCTTGGTGTCCTGCAGCTTGCCCTCGGCATTCCACATGCCGCCCGAGTCACGGATCATCGCCGGCATCGAGGCGTCGACGATCACGTCGCTCGGCACGTGCAGGTTGGTGATGCCCTTGTCGGAGTTGACCATGGCCAGGCCCGGGCGCTTGCCGTACTCGGCAGCCAGGTCGGCCTTGATCGCTTCCTGGGTGGCTTCGGGCAGCTGCGGCAGGCGCGCGAACAGATCGCCGATGCCGTTGTTGGGATCGAAGCCGGCCTGCTTGAGCACGTCGGCGTGCTTGGTCAGCACGTCCTTGTAGAACTCCTCGACGACCACGCCGAACATGATCGGGTCGGAGACCTTCATCATGGTGGCCTTGAGGTGCAGCGAGAACAGCACGCCCTTGGCCTTCGCATCGGCGATCTGCGCCTGCACGAACGAGGCCAGCGCGTTGCGGCTCATCACCGCCGCATCGACGATCTCACCGGCCTTGACCGCGGTCTTTTCCTTGAGCACGACGGTCTTGCCGTCGGCCTGCTGCAGTTCGATCTTCAGGCTGCCGGCATTAGCCAGCGTGGCCGACTTCTCGCTGCCGTAGAAATCACCGCCGTCCATGTGCGACACATGCGACTTGCACTCCTTGGACCACTTGCCCATGCGGTGCGGATGCTTGCGCGCGTAGTTCTTCACCGACAGCGGCGCACGACGGTCCGAGTTGCCTTCGCGCAGCACCGGGTTCACCGCGCTGCCCTTGACCTTGTCGTAGCGCGCCTTGATATCGCGCGAGACGTCATCGGAGGGCACGTCGGGGTAGTTCGGCAGGGCGAAGCCCTGGTCCTGCAGTTCCTTGATCGCCGCCTTCAGCTGCGGCACCGAGGCGCTGATGTTGGGCAGCTTGATGATGTTGGCATCCGGGGTGGTCGCCAGCTGGCCCAGCTCGGCCAGGTGGTCGGCTTCTTTCTGGTCGTCCTTCAGGAAATCCGGGAACAGCGCCAGGATGCGGCCGGACAGGGAGATGTCGCGGGTTTCCACCGCGATGCCGGCGGTGGCGGTGTAGGCCTCGACGATCGGCAGCAGCGACTGCGTGGCCAGGAACGGGGCTTCATCGGTAAGCGTGTAGAGAATCTTGGGCGTGTTCGACATGGGGGATCAGGGCTCTCTTGCAGATCTCGTGAATGATGGCCGTCGGCGATGCCGGGCCGCGTGCAACCGTGTCGCGTGCCGGGCACCGCAGAGCGAGGCCCGCACTTTCCCCGGGGACCGCGCCAACCAACGGCGCGCACGGCGGGAAACCCACGCATTGTCGCGTTTTCAGCCCCCCGGAGCAAAGCCGTTCCATACGCAAACGTACTGGAACGCTGTGGTCCGGCGGCGGCCCATAAAAAAAGACGCAGCCTCGCGGCTGCGTCCATCGTGAGCCTGTTGCCGGGAGAGAGTCGGCGCGGGCTTACTTAACCTCGAACTCTTGCGGCGTTCCGGCCGCCTTACCATCTACCATGACTTCCGCGCGGTACTTGCCAGCGGGCCAGCCTTTGGCATTCTTGAAGGTGATGTTGGTGGTCTCGGCCGCCGTGGTGTTGAGCGTCTGCGAATTCTCACCGGCCACCTGGCCGTCCTGGAAGGTCAGCTTGGCGCCGACATTCGCATTGCTGGCGGYGCCGTCGGTACGGACGGACACGATGATGTCGTCCTTCGGCGAGAACATCGCCGTGGTGGCCACGCTCTTGTCGGCGGCGGCGGTCTTGCCCACGGTGACGCTGGACACGGTGACGGCGGCAGCGGTCATCGGCTGCGGTGCGGCCTGGGTCATCGGCTCGGGCGCGGCCGGCGTCATCGCTGCGGCAGGCTGTGCGTTGTTGTCGGCGGTGTCTTCTTTCTTCTTGCAGCCGACCAGCGCAACGGTGGCCAGCATGGCGGCGAATACGGCGGTACTGATGGACGTCTTCTTCATGGAATTCCTCCCTGGGAATCTGTGGAATGCTAGTGGGGCGACTCAGTCTTTGGGCGGCAACTTGAGCGTCTGGCCCGGGAAGATCTTGTCCGGGTCCTCCAATACGTCGCGGTTGGCCTCGAAGATTTTCTTCCAGGCATTGGCGTCGCCCAATTCCTGTTTGGCGATCTTCGACAGCGAGTCGCCCTTCTGTACGGTGTAGGTGCCTCCGACCTTTTCGGCGGTGGTATCCACCGATGAGGTCACGCCGGAGAAATCAGCCTTTTCCACCTTCTGCGCGGTGCTGTCCACGCTGGAGGTGACACCGGAGAAATCGGCTTTTTTATCGGTACTCATCCACACACTCCCGTCTTCATTGACGACATGGGAGGCACGGTGTCACAGCCCGTGTTAATAGGGCATGGCGTGGATGTGAAGACATGCGGAACGGGGCGGGCGGCCACATTGGCCGGTGGTAGAGCCACCCCATGGGTGGCTGCGCGCGGTGTCAGGTGCCGGGGCAGCGACCCATGGGGTCGCTCTACTGGCGCAGGTCGCGCACGGTGCGGGCCGGCAGCGCGATGCCCGGGCTGGCCCGCCACGGATTGATGTCCAGGCCGCCGCGACGGGTATAGCGCGCTTCGACTTCCAGCCACGTCGGCGCACAGCGCTGGCTGACCTCGCTGAAGATCCGCTCCACGCACTGCTCATGGAACTCGGCGTGCTCGCGGTAGCTCACCAGATACTTGAGCAACCCCTCCCGATCGATCTGCGGCCCGTGGTAACGGACGCTCACACTCGCCCAGTCCGGTTGCCCGGTGACCGGACAGTTGGACTTGAGCAGCGCCGAACTGAGCGTCTCGGTGACGATCTGCGAGGCGTCGGCCGACAGCAACTCCGGCGCCGGCGGACCATAGCGTTCGATCGCCACGTCCAACGCATCCAGCGACTCGCCTTCGGCCTCCTCCTCCAGCACCGGCACCCCGAAACGCACCGTCACCACCGCGCCCGCACACCCGGACAGATCGGCGGTGATACGCAGCCGCGCCGCCTCGTCATCATCGAAACGCGTGCTGTTGAGCGAATTGAGATACAGCTTGAACGACTTGGATTCGATCAGGTTCGGCGACGTGCACGGCACGCTGATCGTGGCCACTGCGATCCGCGGCTTGCCGCGCCGGTCCAGCCAGCTCAGCTCGTACGCCTGCCAGCGGTCATGGCCGACGAACGGCAGCGCCGCCTCGTCCAGCCCGATCTCCTCGCGCGCGCCACGGCGCGGAATGGGAAACAGCAGCGAAGGATCGTACTGCGACGGGTAAGCAACCTCGCGACCGAGGCTGGAGTCCTGGGGGGTATTCATCCGTCCATTTTACGCGGCTGGGCGACCGGCGTCCGCCATTCAAACCGCCAGGCCGAGGGACAGCCCCACCGCAGCCGTTCCGCGCGCACCGATTTCCGCCCCGGCCAGCGGCCGGGACCTACCGGTGCGACGATCATCGATCCCGGCGGCCGCAGCCGTTCCGCGCGTACCGATTCACGCCCCGACCAGCGGCCGGGACCTACCGGYCCGMCGWYCATCGATCCAGCCCGCCSCAGCCGTTYYRCSCGTACCGATTCMCGCCCCGGCCARYGGCCGGGACCTACCGGTGCGACGATCATCGATCCCGGCGGCCGCAGCCGTTCCGCGCGTACCGATTCACGCCCCGACCAGCGGCCGGGACCTACCGG
>NZ_JBFULO010000168.1:0-7888 GCF_054049855.1 Stenotrophomonas sp. P5_B8
GTGTGTGGGTATTGCGCGGCAGGCTCCCCGCCTGCCAGGGCAGCGGCCATAGAATACGTCAATCGTTGCCCGCAACGGTCATCCGGCCGACCAGGATGGAACCCACCTGCACGTGCGAGCGACGGTCCACGTCGCTACCCACCGCCTCGATCCCGGCAAACATGTCCTTGAGGTTGCCGGCGATGGTGATGCCGTCCACCGGATAGCTGATCTCACCGTTCTCCACCCGGAAGCCGCCGGCGCCGCGCGAGTAGTCGCCGGTCACGCCGTTGACGCCCTGCCCCATCAGTTCGGTCACCAGCAAGCCCTGGCCCATCTGCCGCGCGATGCTGGCCAGGTCCCCGGCGTTGGCGGCCACCTTGAGGTTGTGCACGCCACCGGCATTGCCGGTCGTGGGCAGGCCGAGCTTGCGGGCCGAATAGCTGCCCAGGATGTAGCGCTGCAGCACGCCATCGGTGATGAGGGCCGAATTGCGCGTGGCCACGCCGTCGCCATCGAACGCGGACGAGCGCAGGCCGCGACGCAGCAGCGGCAGTTCCTCGATCTGGAACCAGTCCGGGAACAGCCGCGTGTTGACGCTGTCCAGCAGGAAGCTGGCGCGGCGATACAGCGCCCCCCCCGAAACCGCACCCAGCAGGTGGCCGATCAGCGAACGCGCCACTTCCGGCGAGAACAGCACCGGCATCTGCGCGGTGGCCATCGAACGCGGCTGCAGGCGCGCCACGGTGCGWTCGGCGGCACGGCGCCCGATCGCCGCGGCAGACTCGAGGTCTTCACGGGCCAGCGCGCTGCTGTACCAGCCGTCGCGCTGCATGCCGTCGCCCTGGCCGGCAATCAGCGCACAGCCGATCGAATGGTGACTGCTGCGCTCGCGGCCGATGAAGCCGTGCGAATTGGCATACACCGACAGGCTCTGCGAGGTCGCCGCCGACGCGCCATCGGAATTGCTGATGCGCGTGTCCGCCTCGCGGCCGGCCGCTTCACAGGCCAGGGCCAGGTCCAGCGCCTGGTCGGCGCCCAGCGCCCACGGGTGCCAGCCATCGAGGTCGGGGAAGTCCTGGGCCATCAGCGCGGCGTCGGCCAGCCCGGCCGCCGCGTCGTCCTCGGTGTGCCGGGCGATGGCACACGCCTGGGCCACGGTCGACGCCAGGCTGCCCTCCTGCAGGTCGGCAGTACTGGCACTGCCCTTGCGCTGGCCGAAGTAGACGGTCACCGCGATGCCGCGGTCACGGGTGGATTCGACCGTTTCCACCTCGCCCAGGCGCACGTTCACATCCAGCCCGCGCTCGTCGCTGCAGCTGACCTCGGCCTGGGTGGCGCCCAGGGCTTTGGCCCGCTCCAGCAGGCGCTGGGAGATGTCAGCCAGCTGCTCCAGGCGTTGCAGGCTGTCGTCGGCCGGGGAGACTTCAGGGGAGATCACGTTCAATGCTTTATCCTGTACGGGTGAGTGCCTGGCGCAACGCCGGGCACAGTTCTGGATGTGGAAATAAGACGATGCGCGGACGCGACGAAGAAACCGGTGAATTCCTTGACATCAGCCGTAGCCAGAACCGCCGGGCTGCACTGGACGTGCTGGCCCTGGGCGAGAAGCTGGTGTCGCTGACCCCTGCGCAGCTGGCGCGTCTGCCGGTGCCCGAAGATCTGCTGCYGCACATCGCCGAGGCCAAGCGCATCACCGCCCATATCGCCCACAAGCGCCAGCTGGCGTTCCTGGCCAAGCACATGCGCCGCGAAGACGACGCCGTGCTGGATGCGATCCGCGATGCGCTGGATGCCAACAGCGACACCTCGCGTCGTGAAGTGGCCACCATGCACCGCGTCGAAGACTGGCGCGAGCGCCTGTTGAGGGACGGCGACAAGGCGCTGGGCGCGCTGCTGGACGAGTATCCGCACGCCGACCGCCAGCAGCTGCGCACGCTGGTGCGCAACGCCCAGGCCGAAAAAGCCAAGAACAAGCCGCCGCGCGCCTACCGCGAGATCTTCCAGGTACTGCGCACGCTGCTGCTGCCGGCCGCGCTGGGCCTGGAAGGACTGAACACCTCCGACGAAGACCTCGACGCGCAGGACGACGGCGACGAGAACGCCGACGACTGAGCCGCAGTGCCCACGCGACGGCGCCAGCCTCGGGCTGGCGGCCGCGCGCGGCGGGCTGCACGACAGGTGCATCATCGTGCTCAGGCCTGGGTGYCGCCCACGGTGATGCCATCGATCAACAGCGACGGCTGGCCCACGCCGACCGGCACGCTCTGGCCATCCTTGCCGCAGATGCCCACGCCCTCGTCCAGAGCCAGATCGTTGCCGATCATGCGCACCTTCTGCATGGTTTCCGGGCCGTTGCCGATCAGCGTGGCGCCCTTCACCGGCGCGGTGATCTTCCCGTCCTCGATCAGATACGCCTCGGTAGCCGAGAACACGTACTTGCCGCTGGTGATGTCGACCTGGCCGCCACCGAAGTTGACCGCGTACAGGCCCTTCTTGACCGAGCGGATCATTTCTTCCGGATCGTGCTGACCGGCGCGCATGTAGGTGTTGGTCATGCGCGGCATGGTCATGTGCGCGAACGATTCGCGGCGGCCGTTGCCGGTCGGGGCCACGCCCATCAGCCGCGCATTGAGCGAATCCTGCATGTAACCCACCAGGATGCCGTCCTCGATCAGCGTGGTGCACTGGGTCGGGTGGCCCTCGTCATCGATGTTCAACGACCCCCGACGGCCATCGAGGGTGCCGTCGTCGACGATGGTCACGCCCGGCGCGGCCACGCGCTCACCGACGCGGCCGGCGTAGACACTGGTGCCCTTGCGGTTGAAGTCGCCTTCCAGGCCGTGGCCGACCGCCTCGTGCAGCAGCACGCCGGGCCAGCCCGGACCCAGCACCACGGTCATCACCCCGGCCGGAGCCGGAATCGCCTCCAGGTTCACCAGCGCCTGACGCAGTGCCTCGCGCGCGAACCCTTCCGGGCGCCCGTCGGCAAACAATTCCTCGTAGCTGTAGCGACCACCGCCGCCGGCGTAACCGGACTCGCGGCGACCGTGCTGTTCGACGATCACCTGCACGTTCAAGCGCACCAGCGGGCGGATGTCTGCGGCCAGCACGCCGTCGCTGCGCGCGATCAGCACCGTGTCCACGCCGCCGGACAGGCTCACCATCACCTGCTGCACGCGCGGGTCGGCGGCACGCAGGTAGCGGTCCAGACGCTTGAGCATCTCCACCTTGGCTTCATTGCCCATGCCGTCGATCGGGTCCAGCGCCGGATACAGCGCGCGCCCGCCGCCACGCACCAGCGAGCGCGCCTGCTGTGCCCCGCCTTCGCGCGAAATCGCCCGCGCCGACTGCGCCGCGGACAGCAGGGCATCGGCATGGATGTCGTCGGAGTAGGCAAACCCGGTCTTTTCGCCGGCGATGGCGCGGACGCCCACGCCCTGCTCGATCGAGTGCGCACCGTCCTTGACGATGCCGTCTTCCACGCTCCAGCTCTCGCGCCGGGCGTGCTGGAAATACAGGTCGCCAAAGTCGATACCCGGTCCCAGCAGGGTACCGAAGGTGCGTTCCAGGCCGCCGGCATCGAGCCCGGCGGGCAGGAGCAGGCGTTCGTTGGCAAGGGTGAGTGCGTTGTCGGTCATGTCATCTATCTGAGGGCGCCGGCCGCCATCGCAAGCCGGGCGCGGGAAAGGAGTCAGCGTACCGGAGGCGGCAACGCGGCGGGAGCGGCACGCGGCGGCGGCGCGTCCTCGCGGTCGATCACTTCGACCTTGGGCTCGGCCCACGGTCCGGTGACCCGGTAGGTCTTGGCGCCGATCGCGCCCAGCGGCTTGCCCAGCACAGCGTTGGCGGCCGCGCCGACCGCCGCGCCGACCGGCCCGCCGGCCACCGCGCCGACCACGGTCAGCAGGTTGCCCGAGCGCGGGTTGACGTCGATGGTCTGGTCGAACTGCTGGCGGCGCAGATCGGTTTGGCCACGGATGCTGATATTGGCCGCCGGCCCTTCGATCAACACCTTGTCGGTGGTGGCCATGCCGTTGCCGAATGCCAGCGCACCGTCGATCTGGTTGAAGGCGAAGCCCTTGGAGAAGAAGTCGCGGAAGTCGAACATCAACCGGCGCGGCAGCTGGGTCACGCTGAGCAGCCCGAGCACGCGACCGGCCCCGGGCTCCAGTTCCAGCAGCTGGCCATTGCGGGCATTGACCTGCATGTGGCCCTGCAGCGCGCCCAGCTGGAAGTCCGATGGGCCACCCCGCCAACCGGCATCCAGCGTGATCTGGCCCTGACCGCCGCGCAGCTGGCCGCCGTAATCCAGGTTCTGCATCAGCCCGCCCAGGTCCTCGCTTTTCACGTCAACGGTCACCTGGGTGCGGGCGGTATCGCCCATCCCCAACCAGCGGCCCTGGATGTCGATGGCCTGCTTGGGCGCCCGGAACTGCAGCTGGTCCACGCTCAGTCCGTTGCCGAACGGACGCGTGCGCAGCACCGCCTGGCCCAGCTTGGCCTTGCCGAACTGCAGGTCCTCGATGTCCAGCGCCAGCGGCGGAATCTTCGCCGGGTTGGTGTCGTTGGCGCTGGCCTGTACCCGTGCGGGCAGCGTGGCGTCGGCCGGCAGGAGGATCGGCGCGCCACCGGAGGGCACCTTGACCGGGGTGGGCAACGACTGCCAGTGCACACGACTGAGCTTGCCGACGATGGTGCCGCCGTCGGCATTGGGGACGCTCAGCGTGCCGGCCAGCGACGGCCCATCCAGCCGCACCTCGACCGCCGAGGGACTCGGCCGCAGCTGCAGACGGGTCTGCGCGAACAATCCGCCGGCCAACAGCAGCTGCCCCACCTGCACATCCACCTGGCGCAGCGGCATCGGATCCTTGTCATCGCCCCCACCCGGTGCGCGGGCCAGGCCGATCCATTCCAGAGCGTCCAGCGAACCACTGCGGCCATTGACCGCCAGCCCACTGGCGGGCGGCTCGCGGTCGACMTTGTCGCTGCCCAGCGTGACCTGCACGCCGGTCTGGTTGTTGTGGGTCCGCGCGGTCAACGCCAGACGCTGCCCGAACGCCACATCCACGCGCCCGCTGCCCATCGGCAGCTGCGCATTGACGGTGGTCGCCAGCGGTATGGTGGCCACCTTGTCCAGCGGTGCTGGCAGGTCCAAGCGGGTGCCCACCAGGTCCGAGCGCAGGGTCAGCAGGGTCGGCGCTTCGGTCTTGGCGCCCGCGGCGACCTTGGGCAGGGTCACCCCGATCGTCCAGCGCGAATTGCCCTGGATGTACGGCTTGAGCCAGCTCAACTCCGGGGCACGATCCAGCAGCGCATGCGCATCCAGCGCCGCGCTCAGTTCCGATTCGAACGCCTGCTGCGGGTCACGCACATAGCCGCCGGCGCGCAGGCTGAGCTGCCCGTCCTGGCCGAGATGGCGCACGCTCAGGCTGTCGGCGCCGAAGCCGTCGCGGCTGTAGCGGGCCTGCCCCCGCATGCTGTCGAAGGTCAGCGCGAAGCGCTTTTCGGTCAGGGCCACGCCGTTGAGATCAACGGTACCCTGCAGGTGGCCGCCGGGTTGGTCGTGGTGGAGCGGCTGCAGCAGATCGAAGGTGACGGCTGCCGGCCCCTTGGCGGTCAGGTTGTCCAGCGTGTCGGCGTAGGTGGCGTGCAACGGGCTCTGCTTGAGCATCGCCAGCAACGTGCCCGTGTCGGTCTGGGTGGTGGCCTTGACGTACAGCGGGGTCTGGCCGAAATCGACGATGCCCGCATCGAAATGGTTCACCGCCACCCCGGCCAGGTCGCCACTGCCATGCAGTTCAAAGCCGGGGCCGATGAAGGCGATATCGGCATCCACCTTGCCCATCGCCGGCCAGTCGTGCTGGAAGCGGATGGTGCCGTTGCTGATGTGCCCGGTGGCCTCGAAGCGGCCGTTGTTGCGGTCGAACGGCCAGTCTTCCAGGTCGCCGGTGACCAGGCCGATGCCGCCGCGTACCTGCCCGGACACCAAGGCGGCATCGAGCCAGTCGGTGGCGCCCTTGGTCATCTTGGAATGAATCCAGAAACGCTTGGCCGCGGTCATCGGCACATCGTCGATGCGCGCAGCCAGCTGCAGCCACGGGCGGGTGCCATCGCCCTGGAACCAGACGCTGCCGCGCACGTCGGCGGCATAGTCGGTGCCCTGCACGCGCAGCGCCGGGGTGCCGAAGCGCCAGCCGCCGGCCTCGTCGCGCCAGCCCACCAGTTGCCCGGCCAGGCGCACGTCGTGGCGCACGCCAAAGCCGCTCGGCCAATCGAAGTGCAGGGTGCGGGTCGGTTGCAGCGCCAGCTGGAAACCATCGGCGTCGCCACTGAAGCGCCCGCCTACCCCGCTCAGGCCCGGCGCATGCCCGGACGGGGCAAAGCCGACGTCGGCCAGCTCGCCCTGGATCGATACCGGGCCGTCGCGCTCGGCGGCGATCCGCACCTGGGTCATCCGCGCGTGCGGGGCGGCGTGCTGCAGCCACTCGCGCAGGCCCGGTTCGACCCGGTCGCTGAGCGCCAGCCCACGCAGCAGCGCGGTGGCATCGATGTTGTCCCCGGCCAGTGCCATGTRCTGGCCGCCGGCCAACAGCAGCCCGTCCAGGCGTTGTATGTCTGTAGTGCCGGCCAGGCCGATGCGCAGCTGCGGCGCATCGGCGCGCCAGCCCCCTTGCACCCAGCGCCAGCGCGCGCGCAGCTGCAGGGTGTCCAGCGTCAACGCCGGGCGGGTGCCATCGGCCAACGGCGCGCCGCGCAGCTGCAGGCCCTTCAGGTCGGCATCGGCGGTGACCATCACCGGCCGATGGTCGCGCAGGTCCACCCACGCGTTCAATTCACCGGTGCCCTGCTGCAGCGACACGCCGGCGAACTGCAACAACTTGGACCACGCGCGAAAATCGGCCGGGTCGGCTGACAGCCAGGCCTGTCCATCACCGCGATTGCGCTCGAAATCCAGCACGGCGGTCAGCGGCAAGCCATTGAGATCGGCCCAGGCGCGTGCCCCCACGCGCAGGCGCTGACCATTCACGCGCAGGCGCAGATCGATGCGCGGCAGCTCGGCCTGCAGGTTCAGCGACGGCGCATCCACCCGCAGCCGCCCGCCGATCACCTGCAGCTCGCCCAGCCGGCGCAGTGCGTCCAGCGGATCGCCGCTGCCCGACTGCGGCAGACCGCGCACCGACCAGCGACCATCGTCGGCACGCTCCAGCACCAGCGCCAACCCGCGCAGGCGCAGTTCGGTCAGCGAATGTCCGGGCAGCAACCCGGTGTACATCGACACCAGCACCTCGGCCTCGCCGATGGCGATGCCCTGGCCTTCGCCGATGCGCAGCCCCTTGAGCTGCAGCAACGGACCCCGCCGGGTCCAGGCGGTATCGAGGTGATCGAAACGCACCGGCTGCCCGGCCCGCGCGCTCAACCAGGCCGCCACCTTGTCCGGATGACGCTCGGCAAACGGCAACGCTTGGCTGACGGTGCCCACCAGCACCGCCACACATACCAGCACGATCGCCAATGCATATACGGCATGGCGGCGAATCCTTCGCAGTCGCAGTCGGAGCGGCGTGCTCATCGTGACGCGAAAGCATCGGCGCGCGAGCGCGCCAACGCGTGGAGATCAGAGCAGCACGACATCGAACTGCTCCTGCAGGTATTGCTCGTCCGCCTGGAAGCGGATCGATTTGCCGAGGAATTCCTCCAGTTCGGCCACCGCCGAGGATTCCTCATCGGTGATCCGCGCCACCACCTTGGACGAGGCGATCACCAGCAGGCGTGCCGCATCGAACTGGCGCACCGCGCGGGTGATCTCGCGGAAGATCTCGTAGGTGACCGTTTCTGCGGTCTTGATCGAGCCGCGCCCGCTGCACTCCGGGCACGGCTCGGACAGCTGCCGCTCCAGGCTTTCCAC
>NZ_JBFULO010000169.1:0-10868 GCF_054049855.1 Stenotrophomonas sp. P5_B8
AGCTTGTAACGCTCACGCTCACGACCGTGGGCATCGAGCACCGAGATTTCACCCGAACGCGAGACCGCCACCAGCGAACCGCTGGCGTGCTCGACCGACTTCAGGTTGTTGAACTTCACCGAACCGGTGGTCTTCACGGTGACGTTGTCGACCGCAGCCGCACGCGATGCCGCACCACCGATGTGGAACGTACGCATGGTCAGCTGGGTACCCGGCTCACCGATCGACTGGGCGGCGATGACGCCAACCGCTTCACCGATGTTGACGATGTGGCCACGGGCCAGATCGCGGCCGTAGCAATGGGCGCAGACACCGAAGGGCGAGGCGCAGGAGATGGTCGAACGGACCTTCACCGACTGCACGCTGGCATCTTCAAGCAGGGCCACCCACTGCTCGTCGAGCAGGGTGTTGCGGGTCACGATCGGATCTTCGTCGTTGCCCGGCAGGAACACGTCCTCGGCCACGACACGACCCAGCACGCGGTCCTTCAACGGCTCCACGACGTCGCCGCCTTCCACGATCGGGGTCATGGTCAGGCCTTCGGTGGTACCGCAATCCACCTCGGTGATGACCACGTCCTGCGCCACGTCGACCAGACGACGGGTCAGGTARCCSGAGTTSGCCGTCTTCAGCGCSGTATCGGCCAGACCCTTACGGGCACCGTGCGTAGAGTTGAAGTACTCCTGCACGTTCAGGCCTTCACGGAAGTTCGCCTTGATGGGCGTTTCGATGATCGAGCCATCCGGTCGCGCCATCAGGCCACGCATACCGGCCAGCTGACGGATCTGCGCCTGGCTACCACGCGCACCGGAGTCGGCCATGATGTACAGCGAGTTCATCGACTTCTGGTCGATGGTCTCGCCCTTGGCGTTGATCACCTTCTCGGTACCAATGGTGTCCATCATCGCCTTGGCGATGCGTTCATTGGTACGCGACCAGATGTCGACCACCTTGTTGTAGCGTTCGCCGGCGGTGACCAGGCCCGACTGGTACTGCTCCTGGATTTCCAGCACTTCGGCTTCGGCCTCGGTGAGGATGCCCTTCTTCTCGTCCGGGATCAGCATGTCGTCGATGCCGATCGACACGCCGGCACGGGTGGCGTAGGCAAAGCCGGTGTACATCAGCTTGTCGGCGAACACGACCGTGTCCTTCAAGCCCAGCTGGCGGTAGCTGGAGTTGATCAGGCGGCTGATGTTCTTCTTGGTCAGCTCGGTGTTGGCCAGCGCGAACGGCAGGCCTTCCGGCAGGATTTCAGCCAGCAGGGCGCGACCGATCGTGGTGTCCACGATCGAGGTCTTGTTCTGCTTGTTGCCGTCCTCGTCGGTCACCACTTCGGTGATGCGGACCTTGACGCGTGCGTGCAGTTCGACCACGCGGTTGTCGTAGGCGCGCTTGACTTCGGAGATGTTGGCGAAGGCCATGCCCTCGCCCTTCTTGTTCTCCAGCGAGCGGGTCATGTAGTACAGACCCAGCACGACGTCCTGCGACGGCACGATGATCGGCTCGCCGTTGGCCGGCGACAGGATGTTGTTGGTGGACATCATCAGCGCACGCGCTTCCAGCTGGGCTTCCAGCGAGAGCGGCACGTGGACGGCCATCTGGTCACCGTCGAAGTCGGCGTTGAACGCGGTGCAGACCAGCGGGTGCAGCTGGATGGCCTTGCCTTCGATCAGCACCGGCTCGAACGCCTGGATGCCCAGACGATGCAGGGTCGGCGCACGGTTCAGCATCACCGGATGTTCGCGGATGACCTCTTCCAGGATGTCCCAGACTTCGGCTTCTTCGCGCTCGACCAGCTTCTTGGCGGCCTTGATGGTGGTGGCCAGGCCACGACGCTGCAGCTTGGCGAACACGAACGGCTTGAACAGCTCAAGCGCCATCTTCTTCGGCAGGCCGCACTGGTGCAGGCGCAGGTACGGACCGACCACGATGACCGAACGGCCCGAGTAGTCCACGCGCTTGCCCAGCAGGTTCTGGCGGAAGCGACCCTGCTTGCCCTTGATCATGTCGGCCAGCGACTTCAGCGGGCGCTTGTTGGTGCCGGTGATGGCACGGCCACGACGGCCGTTGTCCAGCAGCGCATCGACCGATTCCTGCAGCATGCGCTTTTCATTGCGCACGATGATGTCCGGCGCGTTCAGCTCGAGCAGGCGGCGCAGGCGGTTGTTGCGGTTGATGACGCGGCGGTACAGATCGTTCAGGTCGGAGGTCGCGAAGCGGCCACCGTCCAGCGGCACCAGCGGACGCAGGTCCGGCGGCAGCACCGGCAGCACGGTCATGACCATCCACTCCGGACGGTTGCCCGACTCGAGGAAGGCCTCGACCAGCTTGATGCGCTTGGTCAGACGCTTGAGCTTGGTTTCCGAACCGGTGCTGGCGACTTCTTCGCGCAGGCGGGTCATTTCCGACTGCAGGTCGATGGTGCGCAGCAGTTCGTACACGGCCTCGGCGCCCATGGCGGCATCGAAGTCGTCGCCGTGTTCCTGGCGTGCCTGCAGGTACTGCTCTTCGGTCAGCAGCTGACGGCGCTCCAGGGTCGTCAGACCCGGCTCGGTCACCACGTAGGCTTCGAAGTACAGCACGCGTTCGATGTCACGCAGGGTCATGTCCAGCATCAGGCCGATGCGCGACGGCAGCGACTTGAGGAACCAGATGTGCGCGACCGGCGAAGCCAGGTCGATGTGGCCCATGCGCTCGCGACGCACCTTGGCCAGGGTGACTTCGGTGCCGCACTTTTCGCAGACCACGCCGCGGTGCTTCATGCGCTTGTACTTGCCGCACAGGCACTCGTAGTCCTTGACCGGTCCGAAGATGGCGGCGCAGAACAGGCCGTCACGTTCCGGCTTGAACGTACGGTAGTTGATGGTYTCCGGCTTCTTCACTTCGCCGAAGGACCACGAACGGATCAGGTCCGGCGAGGCCAGCGCGATCTTGATCGCGTCGAAGTCCAGCGTCTGGCGCTGCTGGTTGAAGAGGTTGAGCAAGTCTTTCATGGTGTTTCTCCGAAAGGAGGAAATCTTGTCGATGGGCTGTCAGTAAACAAACGGGTGGCGCGGCTGCCGGGGCAGGATTTCCTTCACGAGAACGTTGAAGGATTCCGGCATGCCCGCGACCATCTCGTGCTCACCGTCGACGATGTTCTTGTACATCTGGTTACGACCCTGCACGTCATCGGACTTCACCGTCAGCATTTCCTGCAGGGTGTAGGCCGCGCCGTAGGCTTCCAGCGCCCAGACTTCCATTTCACCGAAGCGCTGGCCGCCGAACTGCGCCTTGCCGCCCAGCGGCTGCTGGGTAACGAGCGAGTACGGGCCGGTCGAACGGGCGTGCATCTTGTCGTCGACCAGGTGGTTCAGCTTCAGGTAGTGCATGTAGCCCACGGTGGTGTGGCGATCGAATGCCTCACCGGTGCGGCCGTCATACAGCTGGGTCTGGCCGCTCAACGGCAGGTCGGCCAGGGCAAGCATGTGCTTGATCTCGGCTTCGGTGGCACCGTCGAACACCGGGGTGGCCATCGGCACGCCGTCGGTCAGGTTGTCGGCCAGGCGCAGCAGCTCCTCGTCGCTGAACTGGGTCAGGTCGACATGGTTGGCGTGCTGGGTCTTGTCATGGTTGTAGACATCGTCCAGGAACTTGCGCAGGTCGCTGATCGCGGCCTGGGCTTCCAGCATGCCCTGGATCTTGCGACCCAGGCCCTTGGCGGCCCAGCCCAGATGCACTTCCAGGATCTGGCCGATGTTCATACGCGACGGCACGCCCAGCGGGTTCAGCACGATGTCCACGGTCTCGCCCGAGGCCATGTACGGCATGTCCTCGACCGGCACCACGTTGGAGACCACACCCTTGTTGCCGTGRCGGCCTGCCATCTTGTCGCCCGGCTGGAKRCGACGCTTCACGGCCAGGAACACCTTGACCATCTTCAGCACGCCCGGCGCCAGGTCGTCGCCCGCGGTGATCTTGCCGCGCTTGTCGGCGAAGCGACGCTCGAATTCCTTCTCGTGCGCCTGGATCTGCTTCTGGGCGCGTTCGATGGCTTCGGAGGCGTCGTCATCCTTCATGCGCAGCACGAACCAGTCGGCCTTCTTCAGGCCGTCCAGGTAGGCGTCGGTAACGGTGTCGCCCTTCTTCAGGTTGGCACCGCCGTTGACCACCTTGCCCACGATCTGCGAACGCAGACGGGCGTAGATGGCGCCTTCCAGGATGCGGAACTGGTCGTCGAAGTCCTTCTTGACGCGCTTGATTTCAGATTCTTCGATCTGACGGGCACGCTTGTCCTTCTCGATACCGTCGCGGGTGAAGACCTGCACGTCGATGACGGTGCCGTCCATGCCCGGCGGCACGCGCAGCGAGCTGTCCTTCACGTCCGAAGCCTTCTCGCCGAAGATGGCGCGCAGCAGCTTCTCTTCCGGGGTCAGCTGGCTTTCGCCCTTCGGGGTGACCTTGCCGACCATGATGTCGCCGGCGCGCACTTCGGCACCGATGTACACCACGCCCGACTCGTCCAGGCGGTTCAGCGCCTGCTCGGACACGTTCGGGATGTCGGCGGAAATTTCCTCCGGCCCCAGCTTGGTGTCACGCGCGACGCAGGTCAGCTCTTCGATGTGGATCGTGGTGTAACGATCCTCTTCCACCACGCGCTCGGAAAGCAGGATGGAGTCTTCGAAGTTGTAGCCGTTCCACGGCATGAAGGCGATCAGCATGTTCTGGCCCAGGGCCAGTTCGCCGATGTCGGTGGACGGACCGTCAGCCAGCACGTCGCCACGCGCCACCACGTTGCCCACTTCCACCAGCGGACGCTGGTTGATGCAGGTGTTCTGGTTGGAACGGGTGTACTTGATCAGGTTGTAGATATCCACGCCGGCGTCGGTCGCGTCGGTGATCTCCACTTCGTTGACCTTGACCACGATGCGGCCGGCGTCGATCTGCACGATCTCACCGCCACGACGGGCGTTCACGGTCACACCCGAGTCACGGGCCACGGCGCGTTCGATACCGGTACCCACCAGCGGCTTCTGCGCACGCAGGGTCGGCACGGCCTGGCGCTGCATGTTGGCGCCCATCAGTGCACGGTTTGCGTCATCGTGTTCCAGGAACGGAACCAGCGCCGCTGCAATGGACACGGTCTGCATCGGCGAGACGTCCATGAAGTGGACTTCCGCCGGCGGCTTGAGCAGCGACTCGCCCTGGAAGCGGCACGGCACGAACTGCTCGGTGAGCATGCTGTTGGCATCGGTCAGGGCGTTGGCCTGGGCGATGACGTATTCGTTTTCTTCGATCGCCGACAGGAACTCGATGTCGTCGGAGACCTTGCCGTCGGCGACCTTGCGGTACGGGGTCTCGAGGAAACCGTACTGGTTGGTGCGGGCGTACACGGCCAGCGAGTTGATCAGGCCGATGTTCGGGCCTTCCGGGGTTTCGATGGTGCAGACGCGGCCGTAATGGGTCGGATGGACGTCGCGCACTTCGAAGCCGGCGCGCTCACGGGTCAGACCGCCCGGGCCCAGGGCCGAGACGCGACGCTTGTGGGTGACTTCCGACAGCGGGTTGTTCTGATCCATGAACTGGGACAGCTGCGAGGAGCCGAAGAACTCCTTGATGGCAGCGGCGACCGGCTTGGCGTTGATCAGCTCCTGCGGGGTCAGGCCTTCGGATTCGGCCATCGACAGGCGCTCCTTGACMGCGCGCTCGACGCGGACCAGGCCCACGCGGAACACGTTCTCGGCCATTTCACCGACCGAACGCACGCGACGGTTGCCCAGGTGATCGATGTCATCGACCACGCCGCGACCATTGCGGATCTCGGTCAGGACCTTGATCACTTCCAGGATGTCGGAGGTATCGGCATGCTCGGCGACCAGGCGCTTGGACTCTTCGTCGTTGCGCTCACCGAAGTACTTGCGGTCGTACAGCACCGCTTCGCCGGTGACAGCCTTGCGGCCGACACGACGGTTGAACTTCATGCGGCCGACCGTGGACAGGTCGTAGCGCTCGAAGGTGAAGAACAGGTTGTGGAACAGGTTCTGCGCGGCATCCTTGGTCGGCGGCTCGCCCGGACGCATCATGCGGTAGATCTCGACCAGGGCTTCCAGCTGGGTCTTGGTCGGATCGATGCGCAGGGTGTTGGACAGGTACGGGCCACGATCCAGGTCGTTCACCCACAGGGTGCCCACGGCATCGACGCCGGCCTTGCGGAAGGCCTGCAGCTGATCGTCGGTGATTTCGTCGTTGGCCTGGGCCAGCAGCTCACCGGTATTGGCGTCCACCACGTCGTGCGACAGGATGCGGCCGACGATGTAATCGTCCGGCACGGCCAGGGCGGCGATGCCGGAGGCTTCCAGCTGCTTGACGTGGCGCGCGGTGATGCGCTTGCCGGCTTCGACGATGACCTTGTCGCCGTCGGCCAGGTCGAAGTTCAGGGTCTCGCCGCGCAGACGCTCGGCCACCAGTTCGAGCTGCACACCTTCATCGGGGTTGATGTGGAAGGTGTTGATCTCGAAGAACTCGGCCAGCATTTCTTCATTGCTGTAGCCCAGCGCACGCAGCAGGATCGACACCGGCAGCTTGCGGCGACGATCGATACGGGTGAACAGCGCGTCCTTCGGGTCGAACTCGAAGTCCAGCCAGGAGCCGCGGTACGGGATGATGCGGGCGCTGTACAGCAGCTTGCCCGAGCTGTGGGTCTTGCCACGGTCGTGGTCGAAGAACACGCCCGGCGAACGGTGCAGCTGCGACACGATGACGCGCTCGGTACCGTTGACGATGAAGGTGCCGTTGTCGGTCATCAGCGGGATTTCGCCGAGGTAGACCTCCTGCTCCTTCACGTACTTGATGGCCTTGGTCGACGACTCGCGGTCGTAGATCACCAGGCGCACGGTCACGCGCAGCGGCGCGCCGTAGCTCATGCCGCGCTGGCGGCACTCGCGCTCGTCGAACACCGGTTCGCCAAGCTTGTAACCCACGTATTCCAGCGCAGCGTTGCCGCTGTAGCTGGCGATCGGGAAGACCGACTTCAGGGCGGCGTGCAGGCCCAGATCACGGCGCTTGGCCGGATCGATGTTTTCCTGCAGGAACTCCCGATAGGAATCCACCTGGATGGCGAGCAGGAAAGGCACTTCGAGGATCGAGCGCTGCTTGCCGAAATCCTTGCGGATACGCTTCTTTTCGGTGAACGAATATGACGTCATGGGGTCTCACCTTGGCTGTGCGGGCCGCCGTACAGGCGCGGCCCGAAGGGAACATGAAAATTGTCAGTTGGAAGTCGCTGGTATTGCCGGCACCAGCACGCCTTCTTTTGCTACTTCCAACTGCCAACTCGCCGGCCTGGGGCCGGAAAGGTCAGCCGACCAACGGTCGGCTCTACCGCAGCCGACCAACGGTCGGCTCTACCGCAGCCGACCAACGGTCGGCTCTACCGGTCGTTGTCGCAACAACGACCAAAGGCCGGGGGCTTACGCCCCCAGCCTTGGCTGCATCGCCGCGATTCGATGGCGAGGCAAGGAACTGCTTACTTGACTTCGACAGTCGCGCCAGCAGCTTCCAGGTCCTTCTTGAACTTGGCAGCGTCGTCCTTCGAAGCGGCTTCCTTGATCACGCCACCGGCTTCGGCCAGGTCCTTCGCTTCCTTCAGGCCCAGGCCCGTGATGGCGCGGACGGCCTTGATGACTTCGACCTTCTTGTCGCCGGCCGACTTCAGGATGACGTCGAATTCGGTCTGCTCTTCAACGACGGCAGCCGGGCCAGCCACAGCAGCGGCGACCGGAGCAGCGGCGGAGACGCCGAACTTCTCTTCGATGGCCTTGACCAGCTCCATCACTTCCATCAGGGAMTTCTCGGCGATTGCGTCGACGATCTGTTCGTTGGTAAGGGACATTTTGATTACCTTTGGATAATTTTCTGGGTTGAGGTTCCGTCAGGAACCACGGAAACGTCGACTCAGGCGGTCTCGGCAGCCGGTTCGGCAGCGTCGGCAGCGGCTTCTTCGCCACCACCCTGCTTGTCGCCGATGGCCTTGATGGCGCGGGCGAACATCGTGACCGGCTCGGTCAGGACGCGGGCCAGCATGGCCAGGGCCTGATCACGGGTCGGCAGCGAGGCCAGCACGTCGACATGGCCAGCCGGGAACAGTTCCCCGCCGATGGYCACGACCTTTGCCTGCAGCTTGTCGTTGGTCTTGGCAAAATCCTTGATCAGGCGACCGGCTGCGCCGGGCTCCTCGAGCGAGAACGCGTACAGCAGCGGACCGACGAGTGCGTCTTTGGCGCATTCGTATTCGGTACCTTCCACTGCACGTGCCGCCAGCGTGTTCTTGACAACTTTCAAGAAAACGCCGGTTTCGCGTGCCTGCTTGCGCATCGCGGTCATCTGGGAGACCGTGGTGCCAGCATATTCGGCTGCGATCAAGGAGTGAGCCTTGGCGGCGACTTCTGCCAGCTCCGCGACTACTTCTTGCTTCTGGGACAGATTGAGAGCCATTGCACTCCTCCAATTGAACTCCGCTTACGGCTCCTGCCGAGCGCGGTCCTGGGCGGTATCCCTCCTGGACGCCGGGAACATCAGGTGATGTTCCAAGGGTGGGCCGTTCTAGACCTGGATGGCCAACCTGGGAGAACCCAGACGTGCGTAAACCAGAAAAACTCCAGAAGGGCACCATCTACGCAGGGTGATTCCCGAGAGAATCGATTAAGCGGTCGGTACTGCGCCGGCGGCGACTCCTTGCCAAAGCGAGCATCCCTGCCCGTCGCCGGTATGTACTGACCGCGCCTGCGGTCTTTGACGGCTTCTCCGCGGGGTTGCCCCTGCTCGGATGCCTTCAAATGTGACGGACACGGGACCCGAAGGACCCGCGCCCGCTTGAAACGATTACTTCAGGGTCAGCGACGACGGATCGACGGTGACGCCCGGGCCCATCGTCGAGCTGACCGAAACCTTCTGCAGGTAGGTGCCCTTCGAGGTTGCCGGCTTGGCCTTGATCAGGTCCATCAGCAGCGCCTGCAGGTTCAACTTCAGCGCGTCTTCGGCGAAGTCGGCCTTGCCGATGGTGCAATGGATGATGCCGGCCTTGTCGGTGCGGTAACGCACCTGACCCGACTTGGCATTCTTGACCGCTTCACCCGGGTTGGCCGACACGGTGCCGACCTTCGGGTTCGGCATCAGGCCGCGCGGGCCGAGCACGGTGCCCAGCTTACCCACGACGCGCATGGCGTCCGGGGTGGCGATGACGACGTCGTAGTTCAGATCGCCGGCCTGCATCTTCTCGGCCAGGTCTTCCATACCAACGGCTTCGGCGCCAGCGGCCAGGGCTTCGTCAGCCTTGGCACCGGCCGGGGCGAAGACGGCGACGCGCACGCTCTTGCCGGTACCGGACGGCAGCACGGTGGAACCGCGCACCTGCTGGTCGGACTTCTTGGCGTCCACGCCCAGGCGCACAGCGACGTCGAAGGACTCGACGAACTTGGCCTTGGTAGCGGTCTTCAGGATCTTGATTGCGTCCTCGAAGGCATACGCCTTACCCGGGACGACGGCAGCCTTGATGGCCTTCTCACGCTTGGTCTGTGCCATCTTCTTAACCCTCCACCACGAGGCCCATGGAACGGGCAGAACCGGCAATCGTGCGCACCGCGGCGTCCAGGTCGGCGGCCGTCAGGTCGGCTTCCTTGGTCTTGGCGATTTCTTCCAGCTGCTTACGGGTCACCTTGCCCACCTTGTCGGTGTTCGGGCGCTTGGAGCCCGAGGAGATGCCAGCAGCCTTCTTGAGCAGCACGGCGGCCGGGGTGCTCTTGGTGATGAAGGTGAAGGTACGGTCCGAATAGGCCGTGATGATGACCGGCACCGGCAGACCCGGCTCCAGCTTCTGCGTGGCGGCATTGAAGGCCTTGCAGAATTCCATGATGTTCAGGCCGCGCTGACCCAGCGCAGGACCGACCGGCGGCGAGGGGTTGGCCTGACCGGCCTTCACCTGCAGCTTGATGTAACCGACAACTTTCTTTGCCATGAGTATGCTCTCCGGGTGCTAGCGCCTTACGACAACAGGCTCCCCATCGGACCGGGAATCACGCGTCCCGGCATCGCGTTTTGAATTCACGCAGAAGGCCACCTCGCGGCGGCCCTTGCTTTTTGCCAGCTTCCTGGCAGGAAGCCGCGCACTATATCAGAATTTTTTCGCCATTGCCGCAAGGCAGGCGCGACCGGGCCGTTCAGGTTCCGGGCGATGGCCCGGAACCTTGTTCCCGCAGGCTCAGACGGCCTTTTCGACCTGGCCGAACTCGAGCTCGACCGGGGTAGCACGACCGAAGATCAGCACCGAGACGCGCAGACGGCTCTTCTCGTAGTTGACTTCCTCGACCACGCCATTGAAGTCGTTGAACGGGCCTTCGGTGACACGGACCATCTGGCCCGGCTCGAACAGCACCTTCGGACGGGGCTTTTCCACGCCTTCCTGAACGCGGTCCAGGATGGCAGCAGCCTCTTCATCACGGATCGGCAGCGGACGATCGGCAGTACCGCCGATGAAGCCCATCACCTTGGAGGTGTCCTTCACAAGATGCCAACTTTCGTTGTCGATGCGCGGGATACCGTTTTCTTCGTGGGTCTCGATCTGGACCAGCACGTAACCCGGGAAGAACTTGCGCTCGGAACGGCGCTTCTGGCCGGCGCGCATTTCGACCACTTCCTCGGTCGGGACCAGGACATCACCGAAGCGCTCCTGCATCTCGTCACGCACGATGCGATCGCGCAGAGCCTGCGCAACCGACTTTTCGAAGCCCGAATAGGCGTGAACGACGTACCAACGCTTCACTGGTTTCTCCTTATCGACCCAGGAACCACTGGGTCGCTTTCTGAATCAGGAAATCAAATCCGCCCAGCAGGAG
>NZ_JBFULO010000170.1:0-7823 GCF_054049855.1 Stenotrophomonas sp. P5_B8
GTTCAGCGTCGTGCTGCTGTGGGACCTGCTGGTCGCTACGGTGATCGGGCACCCGGCGGTGCTGCGCCGGTTCGCGCGCGCACTGCCGTGGCTGGAGCGGACGACCGGCGTGGTCCTGATCGCCCTGTCGGTGTCGATCCTGGTGTCGCTGGGATGGCCATGGCTGGCGCACCCGCGCTGACCCTGCGTGCAGAAAGGCCCGGCAGATGCCGGGCCTTTCCTGGGGTTACGTCATGGCCTCGATCACAGGAACCGGTAATCGAACTCCAGCCACAGCTGGCGACCGTACGGATCGTAGTTGCCCACCGGGTAGAACGGCCAGCCGCCGCCGTTCCTGTCTGCCGGTGGACGGCTGTCGCGCAGGTTGTTGACGATCAGGCCGACGCTCGCGTTGTCGCTGAGCTTGCGGTACACGCTGGCGTTGTAGGTCATGTAGGGCGCGATGCGACCACTGCCGTCGGTCTTGGGCAGCGAGCCGTAGCGGATGCCGTACAGGGTGGCGGTCCAGTCGTTGATCGCCCAGGTCACGCTGCCGTTGACCTTGCTGCGMCACTGGTAGGAATCCAGCGAATTGCGCTGGTCGGTCGCCTCGTCCTCGGCGAACTGGCGGTATTCGTGATCGATCACCAGCGAGTAGGCCAGGCGCGCGGAGAACTGGCCGTATCGGCCGGCATCCCAGCGCGTGTTCGCCTTCAGGTCGATGCCGCGCACCGACTCGGACGCGGCGTTGATCGGGTTGATCAACACGCGCACCACCTGGTTGGGCTGCACCGCGGCGTCGGCCGGGTTGCGGATCACCCGCGACAGCGCGTCCTGGCACTGTGCCGAGTTGATGTCGCGCGCTTCCCCGCCCACGGTCTGGCCAAGCCGGCAATCGGCTTCGTCGCGCAGGATCCGCGAGGAATCCAGATTGGTCACTTCCTGGTCGATGCGGATGTCGTAGTAATCGGCGGTGAAGTCGACATTCGGCGAGGGCGACCACACAAACCCCGCGCCGTAGGACTTGGCCGTCTCCGGCTGCAGCTGCGGATTGGCACCGCTGGTGTAGTCGATGGACAGGCCGCTGTAGTCGCAGTCGTCATAGGCCTGGCCGGCACTGCGGCAGCGCCAGTAGTCGGTCATGCCCGGGTTGTAACCGCGGGTTTCGCTGGCGAAGACATAGTTCATGTCCGGCGCACGGAAACTGGTCGCCGCGCTCGCGCGCAGCAGCAGGGTGTCGAACGGTCGGAACTCCAGGCCGGTACTCCAGGTAGCCTTGCCGATGTGGTCGCCGGCCGCGCGGTACTGGTCGTAACGACCGGCCACGGTAGCGGTCAGGCGCTCCAGCAGCGGCAACTGCAGTTCCACGCCGGCCGCATAGCGGTCACGCTCGCCGCCGGCCGGGATGCCGGCGCTGGTGTTCCAGAACTCGCCAGTGGCCAGGCGCGGGTCCGGCCGGTTGTTGTAACCCTGGCTGCCTGCTTCCAGCACCGCCGCCAGCGCGGCACGTCCGCCGGGCAGGTCGAACAGCTGGCCATTGACGCTGAAGGTGGCCGCCTGCAGCCACGCGGCGTTGCGGCTTTCCTGGGTGGTGGACAAATCGTCGTATTCGTTCGGGGTCAACGGCTGGTACAGCCGCGCCGGGTCCGGGGCATACACGTCCACGCCGCTGCGGGTGCCCAGCTTCGGCCCGAGCAGGTAGTCGTTGATGCCGGCCAGCAGCACCGGGCGGCGCGTGCGGTTTTCGTAACGCGAACGGCTGTAGGCCGCTTCGTAGTCCCAGTCCGAGCCGCCCAGGCTGCCGCGTGCGCCCACGTTGAACGACCATGAGGTTTCCAGGAACCGGTTGGCATTGCGCTGCACGCCACCGATTTCTTCCGGCGCGAAACGCCGATACCAGCTTTCCAGCTGGCCGCTGTTCTGGTTGTAGAAATAGTTGCGCGAGGAGGTCCAGCTGGGCGCGCGGGTGTTGTTGTAGATGCGCGCAGTGCCGATGGCCACGTCGGCGAACAGCTCCTGGCGGTCGTCGAGGTGCCAGGTCAGCGCGCTGTAGGCATCGATGTTGCGCTTCTCGGTCTGCACGGTCCAGAAGGTGGCCGCGGCCTCGTTGCTGCCGCAGTACGCGCCCTGCCGCGGGTTCTGCGCGCGGAACACGCTGCCGCCATACAACCCGGCACTGGCATCGCAGCCCGCCAGGCCGGGATCGATGTAGGTGCCGGTGCTGGCGTTGCGACGGTAGGCCACCGCCGTGGCCAGCGGCGTCACGCCGCGCGGATCGTCGGTGAGCGAGTCCATGAAGTCGCGCTGCGAGCCGTAGATCGCCTTGCGGTTGGCGATCTCCAGGCCGAAGATCGCGTCCCACTGGTCGGTCGAGCTGCCGCCGACCACCTGCAGGCGCTGGTTGTCGCCGCCGCCCTGCTCGGTGGTGCCGGCCTTGACGTTGATGCCCACACCTTCGTAGGACTTCTTCAGGATGATGTTGACCACGCCGGCAATCRCATCCGAGCCGTACACCGCCGACGCACCGCCGGTGAGCACCTCGATGCGGTCGATCAGCGCGCTGGGGATGTTGGCCAGGTTGACCACGTTGACCGAGCCTTCGTAGGCCAGCGGGTAGTCGGACTGCCGGCGGCCGTTGACCAGCACCAGCGTGCGGTTGGGGCCAAGGCCGCGCAGGTTGATGGTGTTGGCGGCCGGGGTGAAGGTGTTGCCGAAATCCTCACCCTGCACGCTGCCGGTGTTTTCGGTCAGTGCGCTCAGCGCCTCGAAGGCACTGCGGTAGCCCTGCGCCTCGATCTGCTCCTGGGTGATCACGGTGACCGGCGACGGCCCTTCCACGCTGGCGCGCGGAATGCGCGAGCCGGTGATCTTCACCGCTTCCAGTTCAGTGGGGGCGGCGCCGTCGGCGGCAAGCGCCAGCGGACTGATTCCGAGCAGGGGCAACAGGGACACGACCAGGGGGCGCAGGCGCAACGGACGACGGAGCAGAGACATGCAGGTTCCAGATTGGGAGAGTCGCTCCGGTGCGGGCAAGCCATTGCCGCAGGGGGTCCGGAGGGCGGGCCAGTCTGCTGAATGGGGACCTGCCCGGGAAATGACCGCCCGGGATATGCATATAACGAAAACGGCGGCCCTGCGGCCGCCGTCTCTTTCTKCACCACGTTGCTGCGGCAATCAGGCCTTGGCAGCGCTCTGCAGGCTCTGGCGCTGGACCAGCGCATTGAAGCGGGCCAGCGAACTCAGGTGGTGGTGGACCAGGGCAAGGTAGCCGTTGCGGTGCCAGGCCAGCACCACGTCGTCGGGCAACTTGGCCAGCTTTTCCACGTCGACCACGTGGAAACCGTTGACCGACATCTGCTCACCGGTGTTCAGGGTGACATCGATGCTGCGCTCGATCAGCAGGTCCTGCGCCTTGATGGCGGCCGAGAACTGGCGGGTCAGCTCGTGCTCACGGGTGAAATCACCGCAGAAGCGCATGGCGCTGTCGACCAGTTCGGTCGCCTTGCCGTCGGCGAACAGCGGCTCGCCTTCTTCGCTGGTGCCCTGGTTGACGTGCTCGGCATCGGCATCGATGGCCAGCATGTAGTCGCCTTCCGGCTCTGCCTGCATGAACACGAACGGATAGCGGCGCACATAGGCCGGTGCGTAGGTGTCTTCGGCCCACTTGTCGCCGTCGATGAACAGGTTGTTGCGGGCCAGGCCCACGGCCACGATCGGGGCGGCATCGCTGCCGGTGAACAGGATCGGGAAGTGCTGTGCGGCCAGGCCGAACTCACCGACCACCGCCGGAATGGCGTTGGTTTCGGCCGCGAAGGCCACGGTGCCCTGCTTCAGGCGCCAGTTGGCGTGCTTGTCCGATTGCAGCGGCAGCGGCTGGCGGTAGAACAGCGGGCCGGAAGCCTGTGCCGGCGGAGTAGTCGTTTCAGCAGTCATGGAATAGGTCAGGTACGACGCGCCAGACAGCCCGGGCGCGAAAGCGGGCACCGCATTGATTGGCCACTATAACGTGGCTGCATGACGATATGCGCCCTGCCGAAAGCCATGCCAGCGTGCGCGGCCCTACAGTTCGGTGAACTCCTCGCACCCGGGCAATGGCGTATCCGGCACATACGCTCCGCCAACGAAGCGGAAGGTCCGTTGGTAGGAGCAGGTCGGATCGGTCTGGATCCGCAGGTCGCGCTTGCGCAGCGGCCCCTTGGTCGAGGCATCCTGGAACCGTGAAGCGCCCGCCGGAAACCGGGTGGCGGTGGTCCGGTAGCGCAGCACGGGCATGCCCTGCCCGGCCGGATCCAGGGTCAGCGTCATGCTGAAGCTGTACTCGTCGTGGCAGGCGCCGGCGCGACGCGCTTCATCGGCCTGGCCGAAGCAGGCGCGGATCATCGCATGGCCGTCAGCCGGCACCATCAGCACGTCCGGGTCGATCTGGATACCGTCCTGCTGGTGGTAGAGCCGGCTCAGCCGCAGCTTCCCAGCATCCGACCCGCCGCCGGAATAGCCGGCACTGGCCTCGCTCACCACGCCGACCAGCACATTCTCCAACGCGGCCTGCTGCGGGTCCGAGGGCACCTGGGGAGCACCGATCCGGGGTGCCATGCGCACGATGAAGGGCCATGGCCGCTCACTCGCCCGGGCGTCCGGATCCGGCATCGGAATGTAGCGAAGCCTCGGTTCGGTTTCGCCAGCGGGACGATGCTCCACCTCCAGCTGCGCCGCCGACGGATCGCCGTCGCGCCGCGTACGCACGCACCATTGCCGGTCCTCCGTGCAGAAACGCGGCGAGGCAGTGCCATCATCGCTACCCGCGGTGGCGCGGCCAGGCTGTTCGATCAGCGCCTCCAGGCGGTTGCCGGCACGGTCGTGCACGGGCGCGGCGGCGCCGGCGACGTCGGCCAGCAGCAGCAGGCCGAGCGCGGCAGCGGCGCGGTGACGCATCGATTCAAACTTCTCCGGCATGGTTCGCTTCCTGCGCGCCACAAAGCGCCTGTCGACAGAGCGGCGATTCTAGCCCAGCGAAGACGCCGCTCAGCGCACCCCGTCGAGCGGGCCGTCGGCGCCGGTGACCGCAGCACACGCATGGTCCTGCAATTCTTCGCCACTGGCCTCGTTGCCGGTGGCCGGATCGAGGCGGGTCGCCAGCAGCAGGAAGCCGGGCGTGCCATCGCGCTCGCGTGCGCCGCTCACCACCAGCGACCAGTGGCCGAGATCGTGCACGCCGGCCAGCTCATGGGCCAGCAGCTGGATCGGGTCGACGGCAAGCACTTCGCCGCGCACGCGCCGGGCCTGGTAGACGTGGCCGCGCAGCGGTGCGGGCAGGCGCTGCCAGTGCGTGCCGATGCCAGCGTCCATGCGCCGCAGTTGCGCCAGCACGTCGGTGCGCAGGCAGTCGATGTGGATGTGCAGCTGGTGCTGCGAGCGGCCATGCGGCGAATTGAGCGCCAGGCTGGCCACCTCGCGCGGCAGTGGCTGGCCCAGCGCCTGTTCGGTACGCCAGCGTGCCGCCCATGCACTGGCGAAATAGTTGGGCGCATCGGTGTGCAGCAGCGCGGGGCTCTCGATACCACTGACCTTGTCCAGCGGCATCAGCAGGAACTGGTAGCGCCCGTGGGCGTCCTTGAACAGCACATCGCGCCGGCCGGGAGCCGCGTCCACCGCCAGGCAATCACCGCGCGGCGTGCCCGTCCCCACGCAGTCGCGCTGGATCAGGCCCCACAGCGCGTCCGGGTTCGGGGGCGGCTTGGCCGGAGCCACCGGCACGACGGTGGGCTGCGTGGCACAGGCGACCAGCAACAGGCACAGCGACAACAGCATCGGGCGAAGGTTGGACACGGACGGGCACGGACTTGCCCGTTCCGGCATGGCGGGCTCGGCACGCATGGTAACCGAGCCGGCACGCTACGCTTTGGCCGCACGTGGCGGCCGGCGGCGCTCAGTAGGTGCTGAAGGGCACTTCCACTACCAACGCCGGCGCGGCCGCGGCCGCGGCGGGCTGCAGCGTATAGCGGTCCAGCGCACCGTTCTCATCGGCGAAGGGCAGCGACTTGAACTGCAGGCGGTAACGGTCCGCGCCCAGCGTCAGCACGCCGGCGGCGTCCATGCCGGCATCGGCGGGCAGCAGCAGCCCGCCCATGTCGCTGTAAGCGGCTGGATCGTCGCTGTAGACGTGGCCGACCAGGTCGCCCTCGCGCTTCATTTCGTAGATGTGCGGCTCGCCGCGGCGGCGGTTGTATTCCTCACCACCGGTGAGATCGGCGATCCACACCCCGGGCAGGCGATAGCGGGTTTCCAGGGCGATGGCATCCAGACGATCGCTTTCCACCACCAGGCAGCACACCGTGCGCCCGGCTTCGCGGTCCAGGATCGCAAAACGCGCGCCCTTGGTCACCGCCTCCGGCAATACTGCGAAAGGAACGTCGCGCCGTGCGGGATCGGCGCCATTGGCCGAGTGCAGGTTGCGCCAGCCGCCCACCACCGGGCCGGCAGGTTCGGCAGCCGCCGCCGAAGCAGCCAGCAGGCAGGTTCCCAGCAGCATGACCAGCCGGCCCCTGAACATCCCGTCGTACATCGTTTTCTTCCGTCGTTGGCGCGTGCGGCGGCCGGGAGGGCGTCATTGCCGTCCCTGGGCACCTGCTCACTTGGCCGCGACACTATGCGCCAGCGGCCGCAGGCCGGCAATCCTGCCCGGCAACGGGCGTCAGCCGATCACGATGTAGTCGCTGACCAGCGCGATACCCCGGTGCGGGCCGGGCTGCAGTTGCACATGGCGGCCACCGACYTGGTCGATGGCGATGCAGTCGTCCACCTCCAGCAGGGCGTCGGTATGCGGCTTGATCCAGCTGGCATCGCGCAGCGCCTTGGCCTTGGATTTCGCCTCAGCGATGTCGCGGGCGACCAGCAGCTGGTAGTCGTGGGCCTCGCCGAGCGAGCGCGGCACGTAGCCGCCCAGATTGACGAAGAACAGCCGCGGGGCGCCAGGCGCGGGCGCGGCATCGCCGAAGCGGACCTGATGGCCGTCCACGCCGTCCACCGCCAACCAGCCATCCACGTGCAGACCCTTGGCCTGGCCGAACCAGTCCGCGCGCAACTGCGGGTACGCATCCTCCACGCGGTCGACATTGGCGAAGGCCACGTCATGGACTTCGATCCGCGCACGCGCGTGGCGTCCGCCGAGCATGAACACGTGCAGCACTGCGCTCTCCTGGAACCTGTGGAACGGCGCGTAGTGTAGCGCCGCCACCACGCGGCCGCGGCAACGACGGTGGTATCGTCAGCCACTGATCACGCAGGAGCGACCCCCATGACATTCCTTTCGCGCAGCCTCCCACCGAAGGTGCTGGTTCCGGCGCTGGCCATCGTGTCCAGCCTGGCGCTGGCTGCCTGCGTCAGCACGCCCGGCCCGGTGGTCAAGGGCCCTGGACTGTGCAAGGCCGATGGCCTTGCCTGGGCGGTCGGCCAGCCCGCCGATGAGGCCAACATGCGCAAGCTGGCGGCGCAGAGCGGTGCCGGACTGGTGAACCCGATCGGCCCGGAAACCATCACCACCCGCGACCTGCGCCAGGATCGCCTGCGGGTGTTCATCGACAAGAACAACCTGATCACCGCCGTTCGCTGCGAGTGATCGCAACGGCGGGGCCAGCGGATCGCATGTCGGTGTGCAGCCACCCGTGGGCTGGCGCTACCGCCAGTGCGCGTGCCTTGGAGTCTGGCCGATGCCGGGATTGAACGCATTGGTCGGGTCCAGCTGGCGATAGAAGGCCGCCAGCGCCGGCTTGGCCGGATACAGGTGGCCGACATTGTGCTCGGCCGGGTACTCCGCACCGCGCTGGTCCAGCAGCGCCCACATCGCA
>NZ_JBFULO010000171.1:0-7796 GCF_054049855.1 Stenotrophomonas sp. P5_B8
GTGGTCCCTGWCACGTAGAGCCGACCGTTGGTCGGCTGCTCTTCSYSYCCGCACCACGATCACCGATACATGCACCGCGCCCTGCGCGKTSCAGCCGACCRACGGTCGGCKCTACCGGCGTTTTGTCTCGAATCGCTCTTCGAAGAACTCATCCAGCGTCTTCCACGCGCGCTTGGCAGCCCGTTCGTTGTACTGGCAACCCGGGGGGCTGTTGGCGTCCGCTTCAGCGAAGCAGTGCACGGCCCCGCTGTAGTTGGTGAACTCCCAATCAACCTTGGCCGCGTTCATTTCCTGCTCGAAGCTGGCGATATCGTCCTTGCTGACGCTCTTGTCGTCAGCCCCGTTGAGCACCAGCACCGAGGGATGCGTGCCACCGGCCTTGGCCGGCAGCGGCGAGCCGAGGCCGCCATGCAGGCTGACCACGCCCGCCAGCGGCGCCCCCGCCCGGGCCATTTCCAGCACGGTGGTGCCGCCGAAGCAGAACCCGACCGCGCCGATCCGGCTGGCATCCAGCGGCGCCTTGCCGACCTGTGCCTTCAGCACCTCGATCGCCTTCAGCGCCCGCGCGCGCAGCACCGGTCGGTCATTGCGCAGCTTGGTCGCCACCGGCCCGGCCTCGGCGTCGGTCTTCGGGCGTACACCCTTGCCGTACACATCGGCCACCAGCACCACGTAGTCATCGCCGGCCAGCTGTTTGGCCTTGGCGATGGCCGAGTCATTCACGCCCTTCCAGTTCGGCACCATCACCAGCCCCGGGCGCGTGTCGGTGTCGCTGTCGTCGTAAACCAGCACGCCGCTGAAGGTGGTGCCATCCTGCGTCCATTCCACGGGCTTGGCCTGCATCGCCGCCAGCGCGGGCAACGCCGTCATGCCCAACAGCACCGCCGCACCCCACCGCCATTGCTTGTTCATGCGTCTGCTCCCGACAGAAAGAACCCCGAGTGTATGCCGGCCACCTGACGACGCCGTGTAGAGCCGACCGTTGGTCGGCTGCCCTTCGCTCAGTGACCCTTTCGCCGCACCGGGCACGGAAATCGCTCCGCGCCTCGAAACGGATCGCAAAGCCCGCCCGTCAACGGCTCGACGTACGCGCCCCCGATCTGGCAGGCTGGCCGCCCCCCGCGTAAGGAATGCCCCGCATGACCCTGGTTGATCGCTTCCTCGCCGGCCTGCTACCGCGCCTRCCCCAAGAGGATGCGCCGATGTGGGCCTGGACCGAGGGCGCCAGCGGCACCGATCTGCAGCGCCTGCGCGAGCGCTGGCCGCAGGTGCCCGAGAGCCTGCTGGTGCTGCTCGGCCGGGTCGACGGCACCCATTTCCGCACCTACCCCAAGGGCGAGGTGGTGGTGCTGATGCTGGGCTCGGACGTCGGGGAGGGGCGTTACCCCTATTACCTGCGCTCGGCCGATCAGATCGTCGAAGACAGTGCGCAGTGGCAACGCTGGGGCGAGAGCATCCGCTCGATCTACGAAGAATGGCTCGAGGAGGACGCGGAGATACTGGGCGACGGCATCGATGCCGACCTGCCGATGGGCCAGCGCCTGTGCTTCTCGCACTGCATGAACAACGGCGGCACCTCGGTGCTGTACCTGGATTTCGATCCAGCCCCCGGCGGCACAGTCGGCCAGGTGGTGCGCTACCTGCACGACCCGGACAGCTACCGGGTGATCGCCCCGAACTTCGATGCGTACCTGCAGCAGCTCATCGACGGCGATTACGCCTTCATCGACGAAGACGGCTGACCGTCCCATCGCTGCCGATGGTGAAAGCCGCGCATACCCGCGTAGAGCCACGCCATGCGTGGCTGCTCTCGGCGCAGATCGCGCAGCCATGCATGGCGTGGCTCTGCCTGCAAGGGCAGCCGACCAACGGTCGGCTCTACGAAATCCCTATCCCCGGGATGGCGGTGATCGCCTCGGGATCGAACCCGGCCAGCGCGGCGAAATGCCGTCCACGGGCGACATAATCGCGGTACACGCCATAGCTCGGCGCGCCCGGCGACAGCAGCACCACCCCACCCTGCACGCCCAGGGCGGCGCGCGCCACCTGCATCGCCTCGCCGAGGTCGGCGGCGGCATGCAGGCCAAAACGGCCGGCATCGGCCAGCGGCTGCAGCAGTGCATGGATGCGTGGGCCATTGGCACCCATCGTGACGATCTCCAGCGGTGGCACGTCGTGTGCCATGTGCGCCACGAAATCGTGCCAGTCCAAGCCGCGGTCGTGTCCGCCCACCAGCAGCGCAATACGCCGCCCCGCGAAGCACTCCAGCGCCGCCAGGCTGGCATGCGGGGTGGTGCTGATCGAGTCGTTGACGAAGGTGATGCCATCGCACGTGCCGATGGTCTGCAAGCGGTTGGGCAACGGACGGAAGTCCTGCACCGCCGCTGCCAACGCCACCGCGTCCAGGCCCAGCGCCTCCAGCGCGGCCAGCACCGCGCACAGGTTGCCGCGGTTGTGGCGACCGGGCAGCGGCGTATGCGCGGTGTCGAACACCGCCTGCTCACCCCGGTGCACGACATCGCCGCGCATGTGCCAGCCCTGCGGCTGGTTGAACCAGACCACCTCGCTGCGTGGCAGCGACAGCGCCGCCAGGTGCGGATCGGCCGCATTGAGCACGGCTATGCGCGGCTCGCCTTCGGTGACCAGGCGCAATTTGTCTTCGATGTAGCGCGTTTCGCTGCCGTGCCAGTCCAGGTGTTCGGGGAACAGGTTCAGCACGATCGCCACCTGCGGGTGCGCGCCGCTGCGTCCCACTTCGCCGGTCTGGTAGCTGGACAGCTCCACCGCCCAGTAATCCGGGGCGGGCTGCGGATCCAGCACTTCCAGCAACGGCAGGCCGATGTTGCCGACCAGCGCGGTGCGCGCACCCGACGCACGCAGCAGGTGCGCCAGCAGYGCGGTGGTGGTGCTCTTGCCCTTGGTGCCGGTGACGCACACGGTGTCGCGCACGATGCCCTGCGCATCGGCGTGTTCGGCAAACCACAGCGCGGTGCCGCCGATGAACTGCGTGCCGTGCGCGACGGCATACAAGGCTGCCTCACCGTACGGGCTGATGCCCGGCGACTTGATCACCACCTCGAACGCCGCCAGGGCCTCACCGCTCACATCCGAACGCACCTGCAGCACATCGCCCGCGTCGGCGCGCGCGTCGGCGGCTTCAGCCTCCGGGCAGAACAGGGTCAGCGGCAGCGACGGCAGCCGCTGCTGCAGCACGCGCCATGCGGCGCGCCCTTCCCGTCCCCAGCCCCACAAGGCAACGCGCTTGCCCTCAAACTGCGAAATTCGCACGCAGGCGCTCCCAGATCGACGCCGGAATACGGTGCTCGCCTTCCAGCACCAGCAACGGTTCGATGTGCAGCTCGGTGGCATCCAGCTGCGGCTGGATCTGCGCCACGAAGCGCTTCACCAGCGCATCTTCGGCCCACTCCGGACGCGCGGCCAGGGTGGCCATCGCCGCACGCGATTCGCGGCCTTCGCCCACGCATTCGAACGGCTTGTGGTCCTGGAATTCCAGCAGCGCGTCGAAGCCGCCGGCCTGCTCGGGATCATCCAGCAGGTTGCGGCCGAAAATGGCCACCAGGCGCGGCTTGGGCATGAACGGAGCCAGCGCCAGGAACACGAAGTGGCACTTGGGGCAGACCCCGCACCAGCGGTTCACCGGGCGCTCGCCGAGAATGTGGAAGTTGCGGTTGCAGCTGGAAAAATGCGCGTCGTAGTAGTCGCTCCTGGCGAACTGGCGCGCCACCGCCAGCTCCGACAGCGGGCGCAGCAACGAGTAGTAATGCAGGTCGGCGGCGACGTGCTTTTCCAGGTGCTCGCCGAAGGCCTGCTCGAATGCCCAGCCCTTGGACCACTGGTGGTTCACCTCGCCCGTGCCGGGAATCTGGCTGCCGTAGCTGGCCGAGCGCTCGTTGGAGAACACCACCTGGTCCACGCCCTGCAGCAGCGCAGCCAGCACCATGATCGCCGAGTTCACCGCGGTGACCGGGATGTGCCCGTTCCAGGCGCCCTGGCGGTTCAACTCGAACAGCTCCGGGGCCAGCGCGCGGCCGATGTTGAGTGTCGGCAGCCCGGTGCGTTCGGCGCAGGCACGGATCAGCTGTGAACCGCCGATCCACGTCACCGTTTCGGCGATGCCCAATCCGCGCAGCGCTTCGATGCTGACCAGCGAGTCCTTGCCGCCGCCGATGGCGACCAGCGCGTGCTCGCGCAGGCCCACGGCCGGTGCCGCGAAGGCCTCGCCGTCGGCCGGCAGGCGGAAGCGCCCGCGCAGGTTCAGCCCGTTGCGGTAGGCGAACTCGCCCAGGCCGTTGAGGTAGATGTCCTCCACCAGCGCCGCGGTGGCTGCATCGATGGCGTAACCGTCGATGCGTACCTGATCGGGCACCCCGGCCTTGTAGTAGCTCACGCCCGCAATGAGGTGCAGCAGGCGCAGCGCGCGCTGCACGGCCTCGGCGCGGGCGCCGTCCAGCACGAAGGGCGCGCCGGGGATGGTCACCGTCTCGATCAGCTCGGGGCCGTCGTCGAAGGCGTAGACCAGGTGCGCCACGCCGGTATCCGCAGCGAAATCGCAGCGGACGAAGCGGAAAACGGCAACCTGGTGTTTATCGAAAGCAGTCATGGTGTATCCGGTTGAGAAGGCGGCAGGCAGCAGTCAAGGCACGTCATCGATGACGTCCTCGCGCGGCAGCTCGCGCTGGTTGTAGGTGTTGGCCATGACGTAGCCGTACGCACCGGCGTCGGCGATCAGCATCACATCGTCCGGCGCGGTGGACACCGGCAGCTTGCGGCGCTTGCCGAACACATCGCTGGACTCGCAGATCGGGCCGACCACGTCGAACACCGCCTCGGCGTACCCGCCCGACCGGCTCAGGTTCTCGATGTCGTGCCAGGCGTCGTACAGGGCTGGGCGCATCAGCGTGTTCATGCCCGCATCCAGGCCAACGCGACGCACGCCGTCCTTCTCGATCACCTGGGTGGCCGTGGCCAGCAGCACGCCCGATTCAGCCACCAGGTAGCGGCCCGGCTCGATCGCCAGGCGGAACGCCGGGTGCACGGCCTTGACCTCGGCCAGGCCGATCGCCCAGGCGTCCAGGTCGAAGGGCTCATCGTCGGCGCTGTAGGGAATGGGCAGGCCGCCACCGATGTCGATGGTTTCCACGCTGCCGATGCGGCGCGCGAAACCGGCCAGCTCATCGCACATCAGGCGCCAATGCTGCGCGGTTTCCACCCCGCTGCCCAGGTGCGCGTGCAGGCCGACCACGCGGGTACCCAGCTCGCCGGCCAGGCGCACGAACTCATCCACCCGCGCGATCGGCAGGCCGAACTTGGAGTCCTTGCCGCCAGTGCGCACCTTGGCGTGGTGGCCTTCGCCACGGCCCAGGTCCACGCGCAACCACAGCTCGCGGTTGCGGAACAGCTCCGGCCAACGCTGCAGCGCTTCGACATTGTCCACGGTGACGGTCACACCCAACGCGAAGGCCGCTTCGTACTCGGTACGCGGGGCGAAGCTGGGGGTGAACAGCACCCTGCGCGGTGACAGCGTCGGCAGCGTGTTGAACACGTGCTTGAGCTCGCCGTGCGACACGCACTCCAAACCGAAGCCTTCCTGCTCAAGCACCTCCAGGATGGCCGGGTGCGAGTTGGCCTTGATCGCGTAGTAACGCTGGTCGATGGCCTTGATCGCCATCAGCGCGCGTGCGCGGGCACGCACCGTGGGCAGGTGGTAGACATAGCGCGGCGTACCGGCCTGGGCCAGGGTCAGCAGGTGCTCGCGCTGGCCCCGCCACCAGGCGGTGTCGCGCGGACGCACGGTACCGGCGATCTCGCGCCAGCGCGGGCCGAACACCTCGCCTTCTTCGACCGGCATGGCACCGCTGTCGATCAGCTCGGCATGCAGGATCGGCAGCAGGCCGTCGGCGTCGGCTTCATCGATGACGAAGGTCAGGTTCAAGTCATTGGACGACTGCGAAATCATGTGCACGCGTTCGCGGCCGAACGTGGCCCACACATCCGACAGCTTGTGCAGCAGCGAACGCATGCCGCGTCCGACCAGGGTGATCGCCGCGCACGGCACGATGATCTTGACCTTGCAGATCTGCGACAGGTCGGCCGACAACGCGGCCAGCACGTCGGTGCTGACCAGGTTCTCGGACGGATCCAGCGACACAGTCACGTTGGTTTCGGCCGACCCGATCAGGTCCACCGACAGGCCGTGCTTCTTGAACAGCCCGAACACGTCGGCCAGGAAGCCGACCTGCTGCCACATGCCGATGCCTTCCATGGACACCAGCACGATGCCGTTGCGGCGGCTGATCGCCTTCACCCCCGGCACCAGCGCGGCACTGCCGTCGATGCTGGTGCCCGGCAGTTCCGGGCGCTCGGTATCCAGGATCGCCATCGGCACGCCGGCATCGCGGCACGGCTTGATCGAGCGCGGGTGCAGCACCTTGGCACCGGTGGTGGCGATTTCCTGCGCTTCGTAATAGTCCAGCCGGGTCAGCAGGCGCGCGTCGGGCACATCGCGCGGGTTGGCGCTGAACATGCCCGGCACGTCGGTCCAGATTTCCACGCGGCTGGCACCGAGCAGCGCACCGAAGTACGCCGCCGAGGTATCCGAGCCGCCGCGACCAAGAATGGCGGTGCCGCCATCGGCATGCCGCGAAATGAAGCCCTGGGTGATCAGCATGCGGGTCGGCTGGGCGCGGAAGCGCGCGGCCCACGCCGCGTCCGCACGCCACTGGCAGTTCACCGACAGACGCTGCGACCAGTCGCTCTGGTTGGGCTGCGGCGGCAGTGCATCAAGCCATTCACGCGCGTCCATCCAGCCAAAATCCAGGCCACTGGCGCGCAGGTAGGCCGCGCCCACCGTGGAGGACAGCAGTTCGCCCTGGCCCAGCACGTCGGCCTGCCAGTCCAGCGGGCGGGTGGCCGCGCGCGGATCGTCGAGCAGCCCGCTCAGGCCGGCCAGGCGCGCGTCGAGAGCGCCGGCATCCAGCCCCAGTTCCAGCAGGAACTCGCGGTGGCGCGTTACCAGCGCCTCCACGCGGGCACGGCTGTCGGCGGCACCGTCGGCGATGGCGGTCAGCTCGTTGGTCACCCCGGACAGCGCCGACACCACCACCAGCACCCGCGCGCTGGTCTCTTCCGCACGTTTTTTCGCCAGCTTCCCGATCGTGTCCCAGCGGTGACGACGCGACACGGAGGTGCCGCCGAACTTCAGTACGATCCAACGATCGACAAGGGGGGAAGCTGACATGGAAGTAAAGAGGGTTTCGTAGTGGGAGGGGGATTCGCCCGGCACACCGGCCGAACTCCCGATTCTATGCCAAGCCCGGCCCCGGCAGGGCCAGCGGGGCATCGGCGCGACCTCGGTGGGCACGTCCCCATCCCCGGGGATTGATAAGCTGCCCGACCGTTTTGCCGATCCTTGCCGCCATGAGCTCTCGCCGTTTCCTGCAGTTGGACGTGTTTTCCCCCCATCCCGGCGCCGGCAACCCGCTGGCCGTGGTGCTCGACGCCGAGGGCCTGGACGAGGCGGCAATGCAGGCCATCGCCCGCTGGACCCGCCTGCCGGAAACCACCTTCGTGTTCGCCCCCGAAGTGGCCGGGGCCAGCTACCGCATCCGTATGTTCAGCCCGCAGAAGGAAGTGCCGTTCGCCGGCCACCCCAGCGTGGGCACGGCGCATGCGGTGCTCGACGCCGGCCTGGCCGCGCCGGTGGACGGCCTGCTGGTGCAGGACGGCATCGCCGGGGCGCTGCCGCTGCGCGTGGACGGTGACGGCGCGGCCCGCAC
>NZ_JBFULO010000172.1:0-7763 GCF_054049855.1 Stenotrophomonas sp. P5_B8
GGGAGAGGGTAGTGCCGAGCCATGCTCGGCACCTCCAACCCGAAACGAAGGACGCTGCTCCACTCTGGATCTCGCCTGCGCACCGGCCAGGACTGCAAGGGCCGGCGTGGGTGGGTGATCAACGGCGCTTCGCCTCAGCCCCGCCGAGTCTCAGCAAGGCATGCCTGCCCGTCATTCTGGGCAGAGGGTAGTGCCGAGCCATGCTCGGCACCTCCAGCCCCAAACGAAGGCCGCTGCTCCACTCTGGATCTCGCCTGCACACCRGGCATGGCTGCARGGGTCGGTGCTGGTGGGCGATCAATGTCACTTCGCCTCAGCGTTGCCGGGTCTCAGCAAGGCAGGCCTGCCCGTCATTTAAGAAGAGGGTAGTGCCGAGCCATGCTCGGCACCTCCAACCCAAACGAAGGCCGCTGCCCGGCGTTGGTCTTTCCAGGCGTGCCGACCATCCTCGGCAGGACAGGGCAGGGCTGGGGTGGGGGCCGCGGTGCGGGACCGTCATGCGCCATGGATGGCGCATGCGAGCCCCCAGGGATGGATTCTCGGCGTGTCCCGCACCCCGGTCCGCCCCAGCCCTCTCCCCGATGGTGCGGGCGCGTTTTTGACCTTCGCGCCCGCTTCAGCGCGGCCAATAACCCCTCGCCACATACGCGCCAGTACAGACGCAGGGCGGTGTTCGGCCTTATCATTCGCCGTTCGATTTTTGCAGGCGGATGACCGCGTGACCGATTCCAATCTCGCATTCGTATTCCCCGGCCAGGGGTCGCAGTCGCTGGGCATGCTCGCCGAACTGGCCGAGCTGCACCCGCAGGTCCGCGATGCCTTCACCGAGGCCTCCGACGGCGCCGGTGTCGACCTGTGGGCGCTGTCGCAGGGCGGTCCCGAGGAAATGCTCAACCGCACCGAATACACCCAGCCGGCCCTGCTGGCCGCCAGCATTGGCGTGTGGCGCGTCTGGAATGCGGTGGGGGGTGCCAAGCCCGCCGTCCTTGCCGGTCACAGCCTGGGCGAGTACACCGCCCTGGTCGCCGCTGGCGCCCTCACCCTGCACGACGGCGCCCATCTGGTGCGCCTGCGCGGGCAGCTGATGCAGGACGCTGCCCCGGCCGGTGTCGGCGCGATGGCCGCCGTGCTCGGCGCCGAGGACGCCCTGGTCCAGGAGGTCTGCGTGCAGGCCGCCGGCAGCCAGGTGGTGGTCCCGGCCAACTTCAACTCCCCCGGTCAGATCGTCATCGGTGGCGACGCCGCTGCGGTGGACCGCGCGCTGGCGTTGCTGGCCGAGAAGGGCGTGCGCAAGGCGGTCAAGCTGGCCGTCAGCGTGCCCTCGCACACCCCGTTGATGCGCGAAGCCGCCAACCGCCTGGCCGAAACCATGGCCGGGCTGGACTGGCGCGCCCCGGCGCTGCCGGTGGTGCAGAACGTCGATGCCCGCGTGCATGACGGCATCGACGCCATCCGCCAGGCGCTGGTCCAGCAGCTGTACCTGCCGGTCCAGTGGACCGGCTGCGTACAGGCGCTGGCCGCCCGTGGCGTCACCCGCGTTGCCGAGTGCGGCCCGGGCAAGGTGCTGAGCGGATTGATCAAGCGCATCGACAAATCGCTGGACGCGCGCACACTGTCCACGCCCGCCGATTTCGAGGCTGCCCGCGAAACCTGGGCTGCCTGATCCTTCGACCGCGTTCGCGTCGCCCTGCCTTCGGGCCGGGCGCGTGGATCGGTCCCGTTCGAGGAACTACAGATGAGCAAGCCCCTTCAGGGTGAAATCGCACTGGTGACCGGCGCCAGCCGTGGCATCGGCGCCGCCATTGCCGACGCACTGGCCGCGCAGGGCGCGACCGTCATCGGCACTGCCACCACCGACGCCGGCGCTGCTGCGATCGGCGAGCGCCTGGCCGCTGCCGGCGGCCATGGCCGCGCGCTGAACGTGACCGACGCTGCTGCGCTGGACGCGGTGCTGGACGGCATCGCCAAGGAGTTCGGCGCCATCACCATCCTGGTCAACAATGCCGGCATCACCCGCGACAACCTGCTGCTGCGCATGAAGGAAGAGGACTGGCAGGCCATCCTGGACACCAACCTGACCAGCGTGTTCCGCACCTCCAAGGCGGTCATCCGCGGCATGATGAAGGCACGCCGTGGCCGCATCATCAACATCGCTTCGGTGATCGGCGTGACCGGCAATGCCGGCCAGGCCAACTATGCCGCCGCCAAGGCCGGCATCATTGCGTTCTCCAAGTCGCTGGCCAAGGAAATCGGCTCGCGTGGCATCACCGTCAATGTGGTCGCCCCCGGCTTCATCGACACCGACATGACCAAGGCGTTGCCCGAAGAACAGCGCACCGGCCTGGTCAAGTCCATCGCCCTGGAACGCCTGGGCGAAGCCTCCGACATCGCCAATGCGGTGGCGTTCCTGGCCGGTCCCTCGGCCAGCTACATCACCGGCGAAACCCTCCATGTGAACGGCGGCATGTACATGCCGTAAGCATGTGGCGCACGGACCGCGCCGCAAGTGGTTGATCTGAAAGGTGTTTTGCAGCGATGTAAGGCATCACCGGTTTCCACTACACTATCCCACGGTCATCCATTACCGGATGGCGTCATTTTTGAACCACTACTCCATCTGGAGCGATATCCAATGAGCACCATCGAAGAACGCGTCAAGAAAATCGTCGTCGAACAGCTTGGCGTCAAGGAAGAAGAAGTCACCAACAGCGCATCGTTCGTCGATGACCTGGGCGCTGACTCGCTGGACACCGTTGAACTGGTGATGGCGCTGGAAGAAGAGTTCGAGTGCGAAATCCCGGACGAAGAAGCCGAGAAGATCAGCACCGTCCAGGCTGCAATCGACTACATCAACGCCCACGTCAAGGCTTGATGTCAGGCGGCTTGCGCGCGGCGGTGGCACCTGCCCCAGCCGCGCGCGGCAATCCCATGGGGCCGCGCTTGCGGCCCTGTGCATTTAAGCGTTACACCGCGTCATAYCCGCAACATCCGGGTCAGGAGAATCTGCAATGAAGCGTCGCGTCGTCGTTACCGGCATGGGCATGGTCTCGCCGTTGGGCAATGATATGGCCACCAGTTGGAAGGGCATTACCGAAGGCCGTTCCGGCATCGGTCCGCTGACCAACGTTTCGCAATCCTACCTGGACCGTTTCACCACCAAGATTGCAGGTGAGGTCAGGGACTTCGACATCACCGCCGACAACGAACAGTTCGGCACGTTCCGGGTCAGTGGCAAGGATGCCAAGAAGATGGACCCGTTCATTCATTACGGCCTCGGTGCCGCCTTCATGGCCTTGAACGATTCGGGCCTGGAAATCACCGACGGCAACGCAGAGCGCGTGGGTGCCATCGTTGGCGCCGGCATCGGCGGCCTGCTGGGTATCGAAGAACAAACCATCGATTTCCACGAGGGCAAGAAGATCTCGCCCTTCTACGTGCCCAAGACCATCATCAACATGCTCCCGGGGCAGTTGAGCATCATCACCGGCCTGAAGGGCCCGTCGTTCTCGGCGGTGTCGGCCTGCGCCACCTCCAACCATTCCATCGGCACCGCCATGCGCATGATCCAGTACGGCGATGCGGACGTGATGGTCGTGGGCGGCGCCGAGCGCGGCTCCTCGCCGACCGCACTGGGCGGCTTCTGCGCCATGAAGGCCATGTCCACCCGCAACGACGCGCCGGCGGAAGCCTCGCGCCCGTGGGACAAGGACCGCGACGGCTTCGTGCTGGGCGACGGTGCCGGCATCCTGATCCTGGAAGAATACGAACACGCCAAGGCGCGTGGCGCGCGCATCTATGCCGAGCTGGCCGGTTTCGGCGCCAGCTCCGATGCGTACCACATGACCGCCCCGAGCGAGAACGGCGAAGGCGCGGCGCGCTGCATGACCATGGCCCTCAAGGACGCCGGCGTGACCCCGGACCAGGTGGGTTACCTCAATGCGCATGGCACGTCCACGCCGCTGGGTGACCTGGGCGAAACCATGGCGATGAAGACCGCGTTCGGCGACCACGCCCACAAAATGATGGTCAGCTCCACCAAGTCGATGACCGGCCACCTGCTCGGCGCGGCCGGCGGTGTGGAAGCCATCTTCTCGGTGCTGGCGCTGCGCGACAACGTGATTCCGCCGACCATCAACCTGCACCAGCCCGGCGAAGGCTGCGACCTGGATTACGTGCCCAACACCGCACGCGATGCCAAGGTCGACGTGGTCATGTCCAACGGCTTCGGCTTCGGCGGCACCAACGGCACGCTGGTGTTCAAGCGGGTCTGATCCACTGCCGCCGCACACGCACCGGGCCGCCATCTTGGCGGCCTTGGTGTATCTGGCCTTCGCTCCTTCCGGTTTCCCGCCATGCTCCTGATCCAGCCGTTGCCCGCCACCACCGACCTGCTCGCGCTGCAGCGCGTGGCACCGCAGCGCTATCCGCTGCTGATGGAATCCACTGCCTCGGGTACCGCGCAGGGGCGCTGGGACCTGCTGCTGATGGGCAACGGCGAGGCGCAGGCACTGCATGCCGACGGCGTCGTCCGCGATGCCGAAGGGCAAGCGCACTCCGGCCGCTTCCTTGATGTGCTGGATGCGCACTGGGCCGCCCTGCGGCTGCCCCGCGAAGAGACGCTGTTGCCGTTCCGCGGCGGCTGGGCGCTGATGCTGGATTACGAGCTGGCCGGGCAGATCGAGACCGTGCTGCAGCTGCCGGCGCGCGCCGACGGGCTGCCCTCGGCACTGGCCCTGCGTTGCCCGGCTGCGGTGCTGCACGACCGCGTGCTCGGCCAGTACCACGCGGTGTGCGAGCCTGACCACGACGCGTTGCTGCAGACGCTGCTGGCCGACCTGCAGGCGAGCGCCGCGCTGCCGTCATTGCCGGCCTGGCAGCCACCGGCAGACATGCATGAAGACGCGCCGACGCGCTTCACCGACGGCGTCGGCAAGGTGATCGATTACCTGCGTGCCGGCGACGTGTTCCAGGTCAACCTGTCGCGGCGCTGGCAGGCGCAGTTCAGCGACACGCTGTCGCCGCAGGCGCTGTACGCCCAGTTGCGGGTCGCCAACCCGGCACCGTTCGCCGGGCTGTTCATGGCGCAGGGCAGGGCGGTGGTCAGTTCCTCGCCGGAGCGGTTGGTGTCGGTGCATGGCGATGACGTGCAGACCCGTCCCATCGCAGGGACCCGCCCGCGCTTCGCCGGGGACGACGATGCCGCGCGTATCCGTGAGCTGGTCGGCCATCCCAAGGAGCGYGCCGARCACGTGATGCTGATCGACCTGGAGCGCAACGACCTGGGCCGCATCTGCACACCGGGCAGCGTGGAAGTGGATGAGCTGATGACCGTGGAAAGCTACGCGCATGTGCACCACATCGTCAGCAACGTGCGCGGCCGCCTGCGCGAGGGCGTCAGCCCCGGCCAGGTGATCGCCGCCACCTTCCCCGGCGGCACCATCACCGGCTGCCCCAAGGTGCGCTGCATGCAGATCATCGCCGAGCTGGAACAGACCGCGCGTGGCGCCTATACCGGTGCGTTCGGCTGGCTGAACCGCGACGGCGACCTGGACCTGAACATCCTGATCCGCACCGCCGAGGTGAGCGCGGGCAGCGCCGCGTTCCGTACCGGCGCCGGCATCGTGGTCGATTCGGACCCGGACAAGGAACTGGACGAAACCCGCGCCAAGGCGCGCGGCCTGATGCGGGCGCTGGGCCGGCATGATTGAGCCGTTTGGCGGTGTGCAGCACCCGCGCGGTATGCTGCGCGGCGGCGAAATCGATTCGAGGTGACCATGGCGGGTGCGAAACGGGGTTGTCTGGCCGTGCTGGCGATGCTGCTGTTGGCAGCAGTGCTGCTGGCCGGTGCGGGGGCGTGGTTCTGGCACAGCCAGAGCGGCTTCGCCGATGCGCCGCTGACGCCCGACCAGCCCAGCATGGTGATCGCCCCCGGCGACGGCCTGAACACCGTCCTGGGCAAGCTGCGCGCGGTCGGCGTGGACGAGGGCAGCGACACCCAGTGGCAGCTGCTGGCGCGCCAGCTGGATGCGGCCGGCAAGCTCAAGGTGGGCGAGTACGCGCTGGATGCCAGCCTGACCCCGCGCGCGCTGCTGCTGCGCATGCGCCAGGGCCGGGTGCTGCAGCACCGGGTAACCATTGTCGAGGGCTGGAACATTCGTCAGCTGCGCGCCGCGCTCAAGCGCGCCGATCCGCTCGTGCACACCACCGACGGCCTGGACGATGCGGCGCTGATGAAGGCGCTGGGCTTCCCCGGCGAACATCCGGAAGGCCGCTTCCTTCCCGAGACCTATGTGTATCAGCGCGGCGACAGCGACGTGGACGTGCTCAAGCGCGCGCACGCCGCCATGGAAAAGGAACTGACCGCCGCCTGGGACAGCCGCAGCGACGACCTGCCGCTGAACTCGCCTTACGAACTGCTGACCCTGGCCTCGATCATCGAGAAGGAAACCGCGCTGCCCAGCGAGCGTCCGCAGATTGCCGGCGTGTTCGTGCGCCGGTTGAAGATCGGCATGCGCCTGCAGACCGATCCCACCGTGATCTACGGCATCGGTAGCAGCTACGACGGCAACATCCGCAAGCGCGACCTGACCACCGACACGCCCTACAACACCTACACCCGCGCCGGTCTCACCCCGACGCCGATCGCCATGCCCGGCCGCGACGCACTGCATGCCACCGCCCAGCCGGCTGCCGGCAATGCGCTCTACTTCGTTGCAGTGGGCGATGGCAGTGGCGCGCACGTGTTCTCGGCCAACTACGCCGACCATAACGCCGCCGTTGCCCGCTACCTGCAGCAGCTGCGCCAGCAGCGCAGCCAGGCGGCCCCGCAGTGACCGCCGCGCTGCTGCGCCACCCGCGCTTTGTCAGCCTGGAAGGTGGCGAGGGGGCCGGCAAGACCACCGCGATCAACGCGCTGCGCGATGCACTGCGCGCGCGCGGGCATGAGGTGCTGCTGACCCGGGAGCCGGGTGGCACGCCGCTGGCCGAGCGCATCCGCGCGCTGGTCCTCAAGCCGGACATCGAGATCGCCGCCGAGCCGCTGTCGGCCGAGGCCGAGCTGCTGCTGGTGTTCGCCGCGCGCGCCCAGCACGTACGCCAGGTGATCCAGCCGACGTTGCGCCGGGGGGCCTACGTGATCAGCGACCGCTTCACCGATTCCAGCTACGCCTACCAGGGCGGTGGACGTGGCCTGGATCCGGCCTGGATCGCCGACCTGGAGCGTCGCGCGGTCGGCCTGCTGCCCGGCCTGACCCTGCTGCTGGACGTGGACGTGGCAGTGGGGCGCGCCCGCGCCAACGGCCGCGACATGTGGCCGGACCGTATCGAGAGCGAACAGGACGACTTCTTCCAGCGGGTACGCGCGGTGTTCCGCCAGCGCGCTGGCGAGGATCCCGCCCGTTTCCGCCTGATCGACGCCAGCCAGGACCAGGCCGGCGTCGCCGCGGCGGTGGTGGCTGCCGTGGATGTGTGGCTGGCGCAGGCACCGGAGAGCTGAGATGAGCGAGACCTTTTCCCCCTGGCAGAAACGCGCGTATGACCAGACGGTGGCCGCGCTGGATGCCGACCGACTCGGCCATGGCCTGCTGATCTGCGGCCCGGCCGGGCTGGGCAAGCGCGCGGTGGCACTGCGCATGGCCCAGCACATCCTGTGCAGTGGCGAGCCCGCGGCGGCCAAGCGCAGCGCGCAGCTGATCGCCGCCGGTACCCACCCGGACCTGCAGCTGATCTCGTTCATTCCCAACAAGTCCGGCGACAAGCTGCGC
>NZ_JBFULO010000173.1:0-7724 GCF_054049855.1 Stenotrophomonas sp. P5_B8
GTTGTTCGGCAGCGTGGAGTACTACGACGTGGACCGCTGGGGCCGGGATTTCCTGGCGGCGGTGCGCGACAGCCACCCCGACACGTAACGCTGCGGCGGCGGGGCCGGCCAACGGCCGGCTCCGGGGATGTCCCGGGATTCATGAGGCGCCGGCCAGCGGCCGGCACTACGGGGGGGCGGCTGCTCTGCCCTCCGCTGGATTCACCCGGCGCGCATGCGTTGCTCGGCGATTACCGCGACCTGGCGCAGTACGTCATTGCGGCCGGCGTCGTCCACGGTCGCGCCCTGCAGGTAGCTGGTCAGCACCCACGGGGCGCCGCCGGCCATCGGCCACAGGATCGCGATGTCGTTGGTGGTGTCTTCGCCATTGCTGCCGGTCTTGTCGCCCACCCGCCACGCCTTGGACAGACCTGCACGCAGGCGTGCATCGCCGGTTTCGTTGTCGATCAGCCAGTCGGCCAGCTGCTGGCGTGACGCCGGTTGCAGCACCGTGCCCAGCACGAAGCGCTGCAGGCTGGCGGCCATCGCGGCCGGGCTGGTGGTATCGCGCGGATCGCCCGGCGCGAAGCGGTTCATGTCCGGCTCCAGGCGATCGTTGCGGGTCACCGCATCGCCGTTGTCGCGCAGGAAACGGGTGACGGCGGAGGGTCCGCCGACCGCGCCCAGCAGCAGGTTGGCCGCCGGGTTGTCGCTGGTGATCATCGTCGCCCGACACAGGTCGCGCACGCTGAGGTCCTTGCCGACGTGGCGCGTGGTGACCGGCGCATGCGAGAGCATGTCCTGCTGGCGCACCGGCACGCGCTGATCCAGGGTGAGCCGCCCGGCATCGACCTGGCGCAGGACGGCCGCACACAACACGAACTTGAAGGTGCTGCACATCGGGAAGCGCTCATCCTGGCGGTGGCCGATGCGCTGCCCGGTAGCGGTATCCAGCACGGTCACCCCGAGCCGACCGCCGCTGGCCGCTTCCAATGCCGCAAAGTCCCCGGCGGCGGCGATCGGCGCTGCGGCCGATGCCGACGGCGGCATCTTCGCCAGCGCGGTGGCGGCCAGCGCCGAGGCGGCGGCGGCCCCGGTCCATTGCAGGAACTGTCGTCGAGCAAGCATGCAGGTTCTCCTTGTTGGAGGAGGGAGTATTGCCAGCGCTGGCACGGGTGAACAGCGATCATTTCCAGTGAGACACATGATTCAAACTAATGGCTTGGCCGGGCGCACCTGGCGAAGGGGTCCGCAATCAAGGTCATTTCCGCCATCACGGGCACAGCGGGTGTCTGCAGATGCCATGATGCATCACCCCTGCTCACGGCTCGACGGATGATCCGCCCCCAGTTGCCGCTCAACGCGCTGCGCGCCTTCGAGGCCGCCGCCCGCCACCAGAACTTCACCCGCGCCGCGCTGGAGTTGTGCGTCAGCCAGGCGGCGCTGAGCCATCAGATCCGCGCGCTGGAGGAACGGCTGGGGGTGTCGCTGTTCAACCGGTTGCCGCGTGGCGTGGCGCTGACCGACGAAGGCGCGCGCCTGTATCCGGTGCTCAACGAGGCCTTCGACCGTATCGCCGTCAGTCTGGACCGCTTCGTCGGCGGGCATTTCCGCCAGGTACTGAGCGTGGGCGTGGTCGGCACCTTTGCCACCGGCTGGCTGCTACCCCGGCTGGCGGACTTCAACGCGCTGCATCCGGATATCGAGCTGCGCGTGCAGACCCACAACAACCGCATCGACCTGGCCGGCGAAGGCCTGGACCTGGCGATCCGCTTCGGCGATGGCGACTGGCAGGGACAGGTCAGCGATGCGGTGCTGGAGGCGCCGTTCGCCCCGCTGTGCGCGCCGGCGTTGGCACGGATGCTGCGGCAGCCGCGCGACCTGGCCAATGTGGCGATGTTGCGCTCGTATCGCAGCGACGAATGGCCGCGCTGGCTGCAGGCGGCAGGCGCGTCGGAGCTGGAAGCGCGCGGACCGGTGTTCGACTCGTCACTGACCCTGGCCCGTGCCGCAGCCTCCGGTGCCGGCGTGGCGCTGTTGCCGTTGAAGATGTTCGAGCAGGACCTGGCGCAGGGACGGCTGGTCCAACCGTTCGCGCAGACCCTGGACCTGGGGCGGTACTGGTTGACGCGATTGCGCTCGCGCGCCGAGAGCGAGGCGGCGCGGCGTTTCCGGGAATGGCTGGAAATGCAGGACCCTGCGCGCTGAGCCGACAGCAGCCGGGCATGGCCCGGCTCTACCGTCAGGGTTGCAACATCGCACGCACCGGGGGTGATGCAATGCGTGCCCCACCGGTGGAGCCACGCCATGCGTGGCTTGCCTGACGCAAGCGCGGATAACCCACCGCGCCGCGCCATTGAACGGGCTTACCCTTCCAGCAGCTCCATCCAGGTCTGCTCGGCCTTGCTGAGCAGCGTGGCAGTGGCCTCGCGGTCACGGCCGAGCACGGCCATGCGGGTGGCATCGGCGTAGTTGCCTGGGTCGGCCAGCTGGCGATCCAGCTCGGCCAGCACGCCTTCCAGCTCGCTGACCTTCGCTTCGGCGGCCGCCAACTTATGCGGATTGACCGGCTTCTTCGGCGGCAGCGGCGGGGTCGGGGCCACCGGCTCCGGTGCGGCGGCGGCCATCTTCTGCTTGGTACCCTGCGCGGCCGGACGCGAACGCAGCCACGCCGCATATGCATCCAGGTCGCCATCGAACGGCTCGACCACGCCATCGGCCACGCGCCAGAAGGTATCGCAGACCAGCCCGATCAGATGGCGGTCATGGGAGACCATCACGATCGCCCCTTCGAAGTCGGCCAGGGCTTCGGCCAGGGCTTCACGCATTTCCAGGTCAAGGTGGTTGGTCGGTTCGTCGAGCAGCAGCACGTTGGGCTGCTGGTAGGCGATCAGCGACAGCGCCAGGCGCGCGCGCTCGCCACCGGAGAAACCATCCACCGGTTCGAACGCACGGTCACCAGCGAAATTCCACTTGCCGAGGAAATCGCGGAAGACCTGGTTCGGCGCATCCCGGTCCAGGTCGCGGAAGTGCTCCATCGGCGACTGCCCTTCGTGCAGCGACTCCACCGTGTGCTGGGCGAAGTAGCCGATGCGCAGGTCCGGGTGCGCGGCGCGCTCGCCACTGAGCGGCGCCAGTTCACCCACCAGGGTCTTCACCAAGGTCGTTTTACCCGCGCCGTTCGGGCCCAGCAGGCCGATGCGCTGGCCGGCTTCCAGGCCGAAGCCCACGTTGTGCAGGATCACCGAATCGGCGCCGTAACCGGCCTCGACGTGGTTGAGGCGGATCAGCGAGAACGGCAGCTTGGCCGGCGGCGAGAACTCGATGCGGAACTCGCGCTCGGCGCGTACCGCCTCGGTGCCGGCCAGCTTGGCCAGGCGCTTCATGCGGCTCTGCGCCTGCGCGGCCTTGCTGGCCTGCGCCTTGAAGCGGTCGATGAAGCTCTGCAGGTGGGCGCGCTCGGCCTGTTCCTTGTCGTGCGCGATCTGCTGCTGGCGCAGCTGTTCAGCGCGCTGGCGCTCGAAATCGGTGTAACCGCCCGGGTACAGCTTGGCACCGCCCCCATGCAGGTGCAGCGTGTGGGTGGCCACGTTGTCCAGGAACTCGCGGTCATGGGAGATCAGCAGCAGGGTGCCGGGGTACTTGAGCAGCCACTGTTCCAGCCAGAACACCGCATCCAGATCCAGATGGTTGGTCGGCTCATCGAGCAGCAGCAGGTCGCTGGGCATCATCAGCGCGCGGGCCAGGTTCAGGCGCACGCGCCAGCCACCGGAGAACGAGGAGACCGCCCGCGAGTGGGTCTCGGCCGGGAAGCCCAGGCCGTGCAGCAGCTTGCCGGCGCGGGCTTCGGCGTCATAGGCGCCGATCTCGGCCATCTTCTGGTGCGCGGTAGCCACCGCTTCCCAGTCTTCGCGTGCGGCCGCGGCGGCTTCCTCGCGCATGACCGCAGCCACCTCGGTGTCGCCTTCGAGCACGAACTGCAGCGCCGGGTCGGGCAGCGACGGGGTCTCCTGGGCCACGCTGGCGATGCGGACCTTGCCGGGCAGGTCGACATCGCCCTTGTCCGCCTCCAGCTCGCCCTTCACGGCAGCAAACAGGCTGGACTTGCCGGCACCGTTGCGGCCGACCACGCCGACGCGGTACCCCGCGTGCAGGGTCAGGTCGACGTTGGACAACAGCAGCCGCTCGCCACGGCGCAAGGCGAAGTTACGAAGGGAAATCATCTTGGGGGTCCATATAACGGAATGGAATGTGCTGGTGAGCACCTTTCCTGCGACGTAATTCTAACGTTAACGAATACTTGACGCGCCCCGGGATGCGCGGCGGGTCGCGTTCCTCTCTCCCACGACCCCGCCTGCGCTTCCCCGGGACCCTGATGTCGAGCGTCCCGATTCACGTAAATGGTTGCTACTGCAACGTTTTTTGTGAAGATTGCGGATATTTGACAAGCGATGAATATCCCGTTAATTGATTTATTGCGCACCGCAACACCCCGCCTTCGCCGACCTGCTTCACGCCGTCGAGTTGTCGTTCCGGTGCCGCGCCATTCCTACCGGAGCCCCACCCTGATGAACCGCAAGACCAGTACGCTCGCCGCCGCCGTAGCTGTCGTGCTCGGTGCCTCCAGCATTGCCGCCAGCGCCCAGGATGCCCCGGCGCGCACCGCTGCCAATACGCTGGACACCATCATCGTCACCGGCACCCGGGTCGCCGACCGCACCGTGGCCGAGTCGCAGTCCCCGATCGACATCATCACCCCCGAAGCGCTGCAGTCCACCGGCACCACCGAGCTGGCCACCGCGCTGGCGCGCGCCCTGCCCTCGCTGAACTTCCCGCGCCCGGCGCTGACCGACGGCACCAGCGGCATCCGTCCGGCGCAGCTGCGCGGGCTGTCGCCGGACCAGGTGCTGGTGCTGGTCAACGGCAAGCGCCGGCATACCTCGGCGCAGATCAACGTCAACGGCAGCATCGGCCGCGGCTCGTCGGCGGTGGACATCAACGCGATCCCGATCGCGGCCATCGAACGCGTGGAAGTACTGCGCGACGGCGCCTCGGCGCAGTACGGCTCGGACGCCATCGCCGGCGTGGTCAACATCGTGCTCAAGGGCGCGTCCTCCGGCGGCAGCCTGGCCGTGGATGCGGGACAGTACTCGGCCGGCGACGGCAACAAGTACCAGATCTCCGGCGATGCCGGGATCGGCTTCGCCGACGGCCGCGGCAGCGTGCACGTGGCCGGGCAGATCCTGCAGCAGGATGAAAGCAATCGCGCCGGCCCGTACCTGGGCACCACGCCCAATACCGGCAATTTCCCCAACATCGGCCAGACCACCTTTGTGGTCGGCGATCCGCAGGTGGATGCCACCGCCGCCTCGGTCAACGCCAGCTTCCAGTTCACCGACCATGTGTCGGCCTACGCAACGGCGATGGCCAGCAACCGCGACATCACCTCGTTCGCGTTCTACCGCTCGCGCACCAACAGCGGCCAGGGCGCATTGCTGGCGCAGACCTACCCGGACGGCTTCGTGCCGCAGATCAACCAGTACTCCAAGGACCGCTCGCTGGTGGCCGGGGTCAAGGGCGACACCGACAACGGCTGGACCTGGGATGTGAGCGCCAACCACGGCGAGAACACGATCGACTTCCACACCCGCAACAGCATCAACTACAGCCTCGGCCTGACCAGCCCGCGCTCGTTCTACGACGGTGCGCTCAAGTACACCCAGGATATCTTCAACGCCGACCTGACCAAGTCGCTGGACTGGGGCCTGGCCTACCCGGTGACGCTGTCCTTCGGCGGTGAGTACCGCCGCGAGAACTGGGAGCAGTCCGCGGGCGAAGCCAATGCGTACTTCGGCAGCGGCGCGCAGGGTTTCGGTGGGTTCACCCCGGTCAACGCGGTGGACAACGACCGCCACAACTACGCGGTGTACGGCGGGCTGGAAGCGGACCTCACCGACAAGTTCTCCGCCGGCGTGACCGGCCGCTACGAAGACTATTCGGACTTCGGCGACAAGTTCTCCGGGAAGCTCTCGGCGCGCTATGCGTTCACCGACAAGGTCGCCCTGCGCGCCACCGCCTCTTCCGGCTTCCGTGCGCCGTCGCTGGCCCAGCAGAGCTACCAGGCGGTGACCAGCACGATCGTCAACGGTACCTTCGTCGAACGCGGCACCTTCCCCACCACCAGCCTGGCCGCACAGGCGCTGGGTGCCAGCCCGCTGAAGGCTGAAAGCTCCACCTCCTACAGCGTGGGCCTGGTGCTGCAGCCGGTCGAGCGCCTGTACCTGACGGTGGATGCGTACCAGATCGATATCGATGACCGCATCGTGCTGTCCACCAACATCACCACCAACGCGGCGGCCAACTCGCTGCTGAGCGGACTGGGGCTGCCGGGCGTTACCGCGTTCTCCTACTTCACCAACGGCGTGGATACCCGCACCCGTGGCGTGGACGCGGTATCCAGCTACAGCATCCCCTTCAGCGCCAGCACGCTGGAACTGACCGCCGCCTACAGCTACAACGAGACCGAGGTGAAGAAGTTCATCGCCTCTCCGCCGGTGTTCGGCACGCTGGGCATCACCCAGTCGCTGATCGGCCGCGACGAGATCGGTCGCATCGAAGACAGCTACCCGCGCGACAAGACCATCCTCAGCGGCACCTGGCGCAGCGACCACTGGGACTTGAACCTGGCGGCCACCCGTTACGGCAGCTTCACCGTGCGCAACTCGGCCACCGCGCTGCGTGACCAGACGTACGACGCCTCGTGGGTGCTGGATGCGTCGGTCAGCTACAAGCCGAGCGAGAACTGGGCACTCACCCTGGGCGCGGACAACCTGCTGGACGAGTACCCCGACCGCACCGTGGATCTGCAGAACTCCACGTGGGGCATGCTGCCGTACAGCAACTACTCGCCGTATGGGTTCAATGGTGCATACGTGTACGGGCGGATCACGTACAAGTGGTGATCGGGTAGTGCCGGCCGTTGGCCGGCAACACGAAGCCCCCTGGCATCGCGTGATTGCCGGCCAGCGGCCGGCACTACCGTTGAATCCCACGCCCCGGTCCGCCGGGGCGTGGGCATTTTCAGCCTGGCAAATCCTGATTCAGCGCATTCCTGCCTGTCGCGCGCGCCTGTCCCGGACAGCACATCACCTGACCACGGGGACATGACAGCCTTGCGGTCGTCGATGTTTGCTCGATACCACCGCATCGGTGAAAATCGGGGCATTCCCCTGTTCTGCGAGCCCCGATGCACCATGACACCGACCTGATCAACATCGTTGCCGTTGGCCTGGGGCTCGCCTTCATCTTCGGCGCGCTGGCCAACAAGCTGCGTTTGTCTCCGCTGGTCGGTTACCTGGTTGCGGGCATCTGCGTAGGACCCTTCACTCCCGGCTTCGTCGCCGACCAGGCGCTGGCCAACCAGCTGGCCGAGATCGGCGTGATGCTGCTGATGTTCGGTGTCGGCCTGCATTTCTCGCTGAAGGACCTGATGGCGGTCAAGGCCATCGCCATCCCCGGCGCCATCGGCCAGATTCTGGTGGCCACCCTGCTCGGCTGGGGCCTGGCGGCGCTGATGGGCTGGCCGGTGATCCACGGCATCGTGTTCGGCTTCGCGTTGGCCACCGCCAGTACCGTGGTGTTGTTGCGCGCGATGGAAGAACGGCGCCTGCTGGAAACCCAGCGTGGCAAGATCGCGATCGGCTGGCTGATCGTGGAAGACCTGGCCTGCGTGCTGGCCTTGGTGA
>NZ_JBFULO010000174.1:0-7723 GCF_054049855.1 Stenotrophomonas sp. P5_B8
GCCTGCAGCCGACCAACGGTCGGCTCTACCTTTGCCGGTGATTGGCCTGCAGCCGACCAACGGTCGGCTCTACCTTTGCCGGTGATTGGCCTGCAGCCGAGCAACGGTCGGCTCTACTAGTTCATGCCCTTGATCGTCAGGTCCAGCGCATCCTTGCCGCTTTCCCGCTGCAGCAGGCGGGCCGGCACCGGGAACTCCGGCACGATCCAGGCGATCAGTTCCTTGTTGCCATCGGTACGCGAGACCTTGGTGGCATCGTAGGACTTRCCCGCGACGGTGATCTTCTCCTTGCCGACCACCTTGTAGCTCATCGGCTTGATCCGGCCTTCGTCGACCATGCGGTAGTTCAACGGCTTGCCGGCGGCCAGGTCGCGCGCGATCGCCAGATTGATCAGCAATGCGTCCATGTCACCGGCCTTCAGCGCCACCGGGCCACGGCGGTCCGGCTTGACGTCGCCGGTCCAGGTGGCCTGGTTGCTGGACCAGTTGTAGGTGGCATCCACATTGCGCTTCTTGACCAGCAGCACCGAGCGGTCRTTGCTGCTCAGCGGGCGCAGGCGACCGTTGGCTTCCTCGAACACCGTGCTCTGGCTGAGATCGGCCAGCTGGTTCTTGACGTTGAGGCTGTAGCGCCACTTGTTGGCGCCTTCGCTGGCCAGGGTCATGGTGCCATTGGCCTGCATGCCCATGTAGCTGGCCTGGTAGTCGGCCTTGAAGGGTTGCAGGGCCATGGCCGGCAGGCTGACTACGGCCAGGGCGCCAGCGGCGATCCAGGTCAGCGGACGGTTCATCAGGTTCATGCTCAGACTCCTTGGTATTCGATCAGGCGCAGATCAATCCGATCTTCGCCATCTTCGCGTTGCAGGATGCGCACCGGCGTGGGAACACCGTTGGCGATCCAGAGGATGGTTTCGTCATTGCCGCCGTTGGTCCGATGGACCCGCAGCGCGTTGTAGGAGAGCTCGCCGACCTGCACGTTCTCGGTGTCGGGGGCGGCCTGGTAGTCGTGCTGGCGCACGCGGCCGACATCAACGTAGCGGTAGTGCATCTGCCCGCCCGGACGGGCGTCGCGCATGATCGCCAGGTTGATCAGCAGCGCGCTTTGATCGCCGGGTTGCAGCGGGATCGGCTGGGTGCGTTCCTTCTTCAGGTCGCCCAGCCACTGCGCGGTGCCGGCCTGCCAGTTGTAGGTGCCGCTGACCTTCTTGCCCAGAAACAGGCCTTTGCGCACGGTGGCCTGGCTGATGGGCACGTAGGTGTCGCCCTGTTTTTCGAAGACCGTGCTCTGTTCCAGGTTCAAACCGAGCACGCTGGCAAAGCCGCGCCGGCCGACCACCTGCATGTCCACCCGCCACTGCGCGCCGCCGGTGTGGGTGACGCGCATGGTGGCGTCACCGGCTTCCTTGCCCTTGTACAGGGCCTGGTAGGTGGCGGTGAACGGTTCCAGCGCGGGCGCCTCCCAGCTGATCGCAGGCATTGCCGGGGGCGCGGCCGGGGCCGGCGGCTCCTGCGCCTGTGCGATGGCCACGGTGCACAGCAGGGATGCAAGCAGCAGCACGGGCTTGGACGGGGAGGTCTTCATGCGGGCAGGGAAAGAAGGGAGGGAAGAGGATGCCAGCGAACGGATCAGCAGCGCGTGTGCGTGCCGGTCACGCGTTCAGCTTGCCGGCGCAATCTAGGCGCAGCGGCCTAAACAGGGGGTGACCGTCGACCTGCAGTTGCCCCTCACGTTCAGCCACGCGGCCGGCCACCAGCCACTGCAGGCTGGCGATCAGCAGCGGATGTTCCACCGCCAGCACGCGCTGGGCCAGGGTTTCGGCGGTGTCGCCGGGCGCTACCGGCACCCGCGCCTGGGCCAGTACGGTGCCGGCATCCAGCTCGGGCACCACGAAGTGCACGCTGGCGCCGTGCTCGGCATCGCCGGCCTCCAGCGCGCGCGCATGCGTATGCAGGCCCTTGTAGAGCGGCAGCAGGGAGGGATGGATGTTGACCAGCCGACCGTCGAAGCGTTCAACGAAATGCCGGCCGAGGATGCGCATGTAACCGGCGCAGACCACCCAATCCGGCGCGAAGCCGGCCAGCGCATCGCCGAGCGCGGCATCGAACGCGTCGCGGTCGGCGAAGTCCCGGGGCGAGCGTGCCCAGCGCTGTTCGGCCGCCACGTGCTGCAACGCAGGCGCCTCGGGCTTGTCCGACAGCACCGCGACCACCTCGGCATCGAGCTGGCCGGCGCCGATCGCGGCGAGGATCGCCTGCAGGTTGCTGCCACGGCCAGAGGCCAGCACCGCGATGCGGCTGCGCGTACGCATCACCGCGCCTCCCGGCGTGCCAACGGCCACACCAGCAGGCTGCCCAGCGTGGCCAGCAGCATGTCCGCGTGCGCATCCCACATGTCACCCTGCTGGCCGTTGTAGGCCTCGGCTGCTTCGGGCGACAACAGCAGCGCGATGCCCCATTCCAGCCATTCGTAGGCCAGGCTGGAACACATGATCGCCATCACCGACAGGGTGAAGGCCTGGCCGATGCGCAGGGCCGGCCAGCCATGCCGGACCAGCTGTACCAGCGCCGGGGTGAAGCACAGGCCGTAGAGCAGGTGGATCAGCCGGTCGAAGTGGTTGCGCTGCCAGCCGAACGCCACGTTCGGCGACCAGCCGGTCGCGGCCTGCAGCCAGGCGTCGTAGGGCACATTGGAATAGAGCCAGCGCGCGGCCACGCAGTGGATGGCGATGAAGGCGCAGATCGCGATAAAGGCGCCATTGCCCAGCCGCCAGCGGCGATCCACCCACCACAGCGCGGCCAGCCCGATCACCGCGAGCGAGCCGTGCAATGCCTGTTCGGCCGGCCACAGTGGATGCACCCAGGTGGCGGCGAACACGGCCAGCACCCCGGCGAACGCGGTCTTCTTGGCAATGGACATGGGCGCGACGATTCGGCGGGGGAGGGTCATGGCGGGCGGTGGCGGCGGATCAGGGCGTCGGTGCGAGCGGGGTCGCAGTGCCCAGGAAGCTTTCGCGTACCGGGGCGCGTGACAGCACCATCAGGGTGAACACCCCCAGCACCGTGCCCAGCGGCATGCACAGACAGCTCAGGCCGGCCACCACCATGCACAGCGTGTGGCGGCGACGCTGCATCAGGCAACGCCCGGCGAACACCATGAGGCCGGCCAGCGTCATGCCGGCGAGGATGAAGAACAGCGACATCACCACGAACATCACCCCGACCGCTTCGGCACCCAGCGCGCCCGACGCACCACCATCGAGCGGCATCGAGCCGCTCAGCAGCGCGATGCCGAGGAACAGGTAGATCAGCGGAAACAGCGAGAAAAAGGCCACGAAGCCGGCCAGCACGTAATGCAGGATCGACAGCGTGCGCAGCTGCGACACGTCGTTGTGCGACAGTCGCGCAGCCGGCACGGCCGGCGGCGAGGCCGGCAGCGTCGGTGGCGTGTCGGCCTCCAGGCGGGGCGCCACGACGTGGATCAGCCGATCCGCACGCGTTCGGCACCGCTGGCGGTGGTGACTTCACCGATCGTCCAGTGATCCAGGCCCTGCGCGGAGACGGCGGCGGAGACGGCCTGGACCTGGTCGGCGGCCACGATCAGCACGAAGCCGATGCCGCAGTTGAAGGTGCGCCACATCTCGGCGTCCGCCACGGCGCCTTCCTTCTGCAGCCACTGGAACACCGGCGGCAGGGTCCAGGCATCGGCCTGGATGTTCAGGCCAAGGCCTTCAGGCACCACACGGATGATGTTCTCGGTCAGGCCGCCGCCGGTGATGTGGGCCATGCCGTGAATGGCCGCGCCGTGGCTCTTCAGCAGCGCCAGGATCGGCTTGACGTACAGGCGGGTCGGGGCCATCAGTGCATCGACCAGCTTGACCCCGCCCTCCAGCTCAAGGTCGGCCGGCTGGCCGGCGCGGTCGTAGATGCGGCGCACCAGCGAATAACCGTTGGAGTGCGGGCCGGAGGAGGCGATGCCGATCAGCACATCGCCGGCGGCCACGCTGGCGCCGTCTTTCAGCTCGCTCTTTTCGACACCGGCGACGGTGAAGCCGGCCAGGTCATACTCGCCGGGGGCGTACATGTCCGGCATTTCAGCGGTTTCGCCGCCGATCAGCGCGCAGCCGGCCTCGGTGCAGCCGTTGGCGATGCCGCCCACGACCGCTGCGGCGGTGTCGATGTCCAGCTTGCCGGTCGCGAAGTAATCCAGGAAGAACAGCGGTTCGGCGCCCTGCACCAGCACGTCGTTCACGCACATGGCGACCAGATCGATGCCGATCGTGTCGTGGCGGCCCAGCTGTTGTGCCAGCTTCAGCTTCGTGCCAACGCCGTCCGTGCCCGACACCAGCACCGGCTCGCGGTACTTGTTGGACAGGTCGAACAGGGCCCCGAAGCCACCCAGCCCGCCCATCACTTCAGGGCGGAAGCTGCGCTTGACCAGCGGCTTGATGCGCTCGACCAGTTCGTTGCCCGCGTCGATGTCGACGCCGGCGTCGCGGTAGGTCAGGGGAGAGGGATTGGACGGGGAATTGGTCACGGGCGTCGGCGCTGCGCTGGGGTGAAAGCGCGATTTTAACAGGCCACGTTGGCGCGCAGGCCCTATTCGGGCAACAATTCCCCCCGGATACGCTCAATGGAAGTCCTGATGCGCCGCAGCCTCTTTTTGATGATGCTCCTCACGCTATGCCTGCCGGTGGCCACGATGGCCCAGAGCGGGCTGCGTACCGAAGGCGACGTGGCCACTGCCAGCGGTGCTTACGAGGCCGAAGTACCGGTCAACAGCCAGGCCGATGCCGACCGCAACGGCGCCCTGTCGCGCGCGCTGGGCGTGGTGCTGGGCAAGTTGTCCGGCGACCGCAGCGTCATGGCGCGCCCGGGTGTGGCCCAGGCCCTGCGCGGGGCCAAGGACTACGTGGCCAGTTATGACTACCGCCAGGACCAGAGCACCTCGGCCAGCGGTGCCCCCAGTTTCCGCACCATGCTGGTGGCCCGGTTCCGCGAGGATGAGGTGGACGGCCTGATCTCCGCGCTGGGCCTGCCGTTGTGGCCGCAGCCGCGGCCCAAGCCGGTGGTCTGGCTGGCCATCGACGACGGCTCCGGCCCGCGTCTGGTCAGCGTGCAGCAGGCCAATGCGGCACGCCCGCTGCTGGCCCGTGCGGTCGAGCGTGGCTACAAGCTGGGCCTGCCCGGCGGCAGCGCGGCCGAACAGGCACTGGTCGGCGCGATCTGGCGTCAGGACACCGCTGCGGTGGCGCGCGCGTCCTCGCGCTACGCCCCGCCGATGCAGCTGGTGGGCAAGCTGTACCGCGCCAACGGCGGCTGGGTGGCCGACTGGGTGTTCGTGGACGGTGGCAAGGAACTGAACAAGTGGACCACCAAGGACAGCGATGCCCGCCGGGCCATGGCCGGCGGTGCTGACGGCACTGCCGATGCGCTGGTGCGCCGGTATGCCAAGGCCGGTGTCGCCACGGGTGCGGCTGGCAGCTACACCATCGCGGTGACCGGGCTGGACAGCGCCGAGGATTACCTGCGCCTGGCTGCGGGCCTGCGCGAGAACCCGGTGGTGCGCAACATCACCCCGCTGCGTGCCTCGGGCAACCGCCTGGAGCTGTCGCTGGACATGACCACCGGCCTGGCCGGCCTGAACCGCATGCTGGGCGACAACGGCGTGATCGTGCCGCTGGCCCCGCTGCCGGTGCCGATCGATCCCAATGAAGCGCCCGGCACCCCGCCGCCCCCGGCCAGCAACGAGTACCGCCTGCGATGATCCTGACCCCCGAAGCGGAGATCGCGCAGTTCCTGCGCCGCCTCAAGTACGTCCTGGTGGCGCTGGCGGCCGGTTGGGTGATCTGGTTGTTGGGCCCGATCCTGACCCCGTTCGTGCTCGCCCTGGCGCTGGCCTGGCTGGGCGACCCGCTGGTCGACCGGATCGAGGCGACCGGTCGTTCGCGCAATACCGGCGTGGTGCTGGTGTTCGTGGCGATGATCCTGATGATCACCGCCGCGCTGCTGATCCTGGTGCCGATGATCGAACGCCAGATCGCCACGCTGGTGGCGGCCATTCCGCAGGCGCAGCAGTGGCTGATGCAGACCGGCATTCCCTGGTTCGAGCAGAAGACCGGCCTGGAGATCATGCAGTGGATGGATCCGGACCGCCTGATCGAGTGGGTGCGCAGCCATTGGCAGCAGGCGGGCGGCTTCGCCAAGACGTTCTTCGGCTACGTCTCGCGTTCGGGCTTCACGATGGTGACCTGGGTGGTCAACATCCTGCTGCTGCCGATCCTGGCGTTCTACTTCCTGCGTGACTGGGACAAGCTGGTCGAACGGGTGGCCTCGATGATCCCGCGCAATCACATCGGCACCATCACCAAGCTGGCCCGCGAATCGGACGAAGTGCTGGGTGCGTTCATCCGTGGCCAGTTCCTGGTGATGATCGCGCTGGGCGTGGTGTACGCCGCCGGCCTGTCGTTGGTGGGCCTGAAGCTGGGCCTGTTGATCGGCCTGGTGGCCGGCCTGATCAGCTTCATCCCGTACCTGGGCGCGACCACCGGCATCGTGATGGCCATTGCCGCCGCGCTGGTGCAGGCGCAGGGCTTCGACCTCAAGCTGCTGATCCTGGTCGGTGTCGTGTTCACCGTGGGCCAGCTGCTGGAAAGCTACGTGCTGACCCCGCGCATCGTCGGCGACAAGATCGGCCTGCATCCGGTGGCGGTGATCTTCGCGGTGATGGCCGGCGGCCAGCTGTTCGGTTTCCTCGGCATGCTGCTGGCACTGCCGGTGGCGGCGGTCAGCAACGTGCTGCTGCGCTACGCGCACCAGCGTTACCGGCAGAGTGACCTGTACGCCGGCGAGCGCTCGGCGATCGTGCTGGATTCCTACATCGACAAGCCGACGATCATTGTCGAGACCTCACCGAAGGCGCCTGACCCGCAGTGAGTGTCGTCCCGCAGCTGCCGCTCGCCCTGCGCTATCCGCAGGACGAGCGCCTGGAAACCTTCATCGGCGCACCCGACGGTGCGCTGGCGCAGCTGCGTGCCATCGCGGTGGGCGCCGCGCACGACTGGGTGTACCTGGAAGGCGCGGCCGGCACCGGCAAGACCCACCAGGCGCTGGCGATGTGTTCGCTCGCCGAACAGGCTGGCCGGCAGCCGACCTACCTGCCGCTGAAGGCGGTGGTGGGGCGTACCCGCGCCGCGCTGGAGTCGCTGGAAGGCCGCGACCTGGTCGCGCTGGATGGGCTGGATGCAGTGGCCGGCCAGCGCGAGGACGAGGTGGCGCTGTTCGATTTCCACAACCGTGCGCGCAGCGCCGGCATTACCCTGCTGTATACCGCCCAGCACGGCCCGGACCAGCTGGGCCTGGTGCTGCCCGACCTGCGTTCGCGCCTGCAGCAGTGCGTGCGCCTGCAGCTGCAGCCGCTGGATGACGAAGGCCGCGCGGCGGTGTTGCGCGAGCGCGCGCTGCGGCGTGGACTGGCGATCGACGAAGCGGCGATCGAATGGCTGTTGACCCACACCGGCCGCGAGCTGGGCAGCCTGGTAAGCCTGCTGGACTGGCTGGACCGTGAATCCATGGCCGCGCAGCGGCGCATCACCGTGCCGTTCCTGCGGCAGGTGCTGGAAGATGGCCCGCCCCGGTTGTAGAGCCGACCGTTGGTCGGCTGCTCAGGACACGGCCCCCACCGTGTAGAGCCGACCGTTGGTCGGCTGCTCAGGACACGGCCCCC
>NZ_JBFULO010000175.1:0-7718 GCF_054049855.1 Stenotrophomonas sp. P5_B8
GGATGTTCGTGAGGAGCCGGCCAGCGGCCGGCGCTACCGGGGCGCGTTCGGGATTGCCTGGAGCCGGCCAGCGGCCGGCACTACCCGGGCTGCGTTCGGGATTGCCTGGAGCCGGCCAGCGGCCGGCGTTACCGGGGCGCGTTCGGGATTGCCTGGAGCCGGCCAGCGGTCGGCGTTACCGGGGCGCGTTCGGGATTGCCTGGAGCCGGCCAGCGGCCGGCACTACCGGGGCTCGTTCGGGATCGGCCAGGGCCGCCAGCGGCCGGTATTACCCGCGCAGGCGGCTGTGGCGGTAGCCGTAGCCGAAATAGATTGCAAAGCCCACTGCGGTCCAGACGCCCATCAGCATCCAGTTGTGCGCTGTCATCGCGGTCAGCAGCGCCACGCAGCTCAGTACGCCCAGGCTGCAGATCAGCCACGCCATCGGCATCCGGAACGGACGCGGCAGGTCCGGCTGGGTGCGGCGCAGGATCAGCACGCCGGCGCACACCGCCGCGAAGGCGATCAGGGTGCCCATCGAGGTCAGCTCGCCGAGGATGTCCAGCGGGAACAGCGCTGCCAGCAGGGCGATGCCGATACCGGTGATCACCGTGTTGATGTGCGGGGTGCGGTACTTGGGATGGATCTTGGTGAACACCGGCGGCAGCAGCCCGTCGCGTCCCATGATCATGAAGATGCGCGGCTGCCCGATGATCATCACCAGCACCACCGAAGACAGGCCGATCAATGCGCCGATCTCGACCACGATGCGCAGCCAGCCCAGCTGCGGGTGCGCGGCCACGGCGGTGACCACCGGCTCATCGGTGCCCAGCAGGGCGTAGGGCACCAGCCCGGTCATGACCGCAGCCATGGCGATGTACAGCACCGTGCAGATCACCAGCGAGAGCAGCATGCCGATCGGCATGTCGCGCTGCGGCCGGTGCGATTCCTGCGCGGCCACCGAGACGGCCTCGAAGCCGATGTAGGCGAAGAACACCATCGCCGCGCCGCGCAGTACGCCTTCAAAGCCGYACTYGCCCGGTCCCTCGTTGGCGGGGATGAACGGGGTCCAGTTGGCCGGGTCGACGTACTTCCAGCCGGCGATGATCACCAGCACGATCAGCCCGGTCTTCAGCACGACCATGGCCATGTTCATCGCCGAGGACTTGCTGATGCCCACGTAGCACAGCCAGGTCAGCAGCAGCACCAGGATGGCGGCCGGAATATTGGCGATCGCACCGGTCGGGCGCAGCTGCGCATCCAGCGGGGCACTGACCAGCGCCGCCGGCAGGTGGATGTCGAAATGACTCAGCAGGCTCAGGAAGTACCCGGTCCAGCTGACCGCCACCGCCGATGCGGAGACGCCATATTCCAGCACCAGCATCCACCCGATGAACCAGGCCGAGAGCTCGCCGAACGTGGCATAGGTATAGGTGTAGGCACTGCCCGACACTGGCACCATCGCCGCGAACTCGGCGTAGGCCATCGCGCAGAACGCGCAGCAGATCGCAGCCAGCACGAAGGACAGCATGATCGCCGGGCCGGCGTGGTTGGCCGCCGCCTGACCGGTGATCACGAAGATGCCGCCGCCGATGACCGCGCCGATGCCAAGCGCGGTCAGCCCCCACGGGCCGAGGGTGCGGACCAGGCTCAGGCCGTTGGCGTCTTCATGGGCGGCGTGGGGGTGCTTGGTGGCCCACAGTTGCTTGAACATGGTTTGGGTGTCTTCTCAGGTACGACGTGTCAAAACACCGGGCCGGCGCAAGGCCGGCCCGGCAGCACTCAGGCGGAGGTCTTGTTGAGCTTGCTGTGGCGGATGCCATAGCCGAAGTAGATGCACAGCCCCAGCAGCGTCCAGCCGAGGAACAGGTGCCAATGCACCGCGAAGGCCTGCCAGAACAGGAACAGGCACGACAGCGCGCCCAGCGGGCAGATGATCCACACCACTGGCACGCGGAACGGACGCGGCAGTTCCGGGCGCGTGTAGCGCAGGATCAGCACGCCGATGCAGACCGTGGCGAAGGCCAACAGGGTACCCATTGAAACCAGTTCGCCCAGCACGTTCAGCGGCACCAGGCCGGCCAGCGTCGCAGCCAGCACGCCCACGACAATCGTGGCCCAGTACGGGGTGCGGAAGCGCTTGTGGACCTTGCCGAAGATCTTCGGCAGCAGGCCGTCGCGCGAGATCGTGTAGGCGATGCGGGTCTGGCCCATCATCATCACCAGCACCACTGAGGACAGGCCGGCGATCGCGCCGATTTCCACTGCGGTCTTCAGCCAGGACAGGCTCGGGTAGGCTTCCAGCGCGGTGGCCACCGGCTTGTCGGTGCCCAGCAGGTGGTACGGCAGCATGCCGGTCAGTACCGCGCAGACGATGATGTAGACGATGGTGCACACCGCCAGCGAGCCGAGCAGGCCGATCGGCATGTTGCGCTGCGGATCCTTGGTTTCACCRGCGGCGGTGGAGACCGCATCGAAGCCGATGTAGGCGAAGAACACGATGGTCGCCGCGCGGAACACCCCGCTCCAGCCGAATTCGCCGGATACGCCGGTGTTTTCGGGGATGAAGGGATGCCAGTTGGCCGGGTCCACATGCGCCGCGCCGATGCCGATGAACAGGCAGATCACAAACACCTTGATGGCCACGATGATGGCGTTGACGAAGGCGGACTGGGTCACGCCCACGTACAGCAGGCCGGTCACCGCCGCCACGATCAGCACCGCGGGCATGTTGAACAGCTTGCCGGAGGAAATGAACTCCTGCCCGGTCCAGGCGATCGGCGCGGCACTGAGCGCGTCGGGGAAGGGCATGTGCAGCGTGGTGGTGATAAAGCTGATCAGGTAGGCCGACCAGCCCACGGCGACCGAGGCCGAGGCGAACAGGTACTCCAGCACCAGGCACCAGCCGATGAACCAGGCCATGCCTTCGCCCAGCGTGGCGTAGGAGTAGGAATAGGCGCTGCCGGAGACCGGCATCATCGCCGCGAACTCGGCGTAGCACAGGCCGGCCAGCGCGCAGGCGAAGCCGGCGAACACGAAGGACAGCATCACCGCCGGGCCGGCATGGTTGGCCGCGGCCTGGCCGGTCAACACGAAAATACCTGCGCCGATCACCGCACCGATGCCGAGCATGATGAGGTGTTTCGCCGTGAGGGTCCGTTTCAACGTGACTTCGCCGTCCAGGCTGCCTTCGATGGGCTCACCGGCATCGACGTGCCCGGCCGGTTCAACCGGTTTTACCCTCAACAGAGACTTCAGCATGCAGTGCTTCCCTAAATGGACAAAGGTGAGGTGCGCGGTACTTTGCCGCACACCCTGATGGCAACTGGGCGCCCCAACGGTGCGGGGCCCGCTGTACCTTAGCCAAAGCTGAAGCCCACGCACAAGCACAAATGCAGCATGGGCCGGCGATAATCGACAAATTCCGCCCCGCGCCCCCGCCCCCATGTCGATCGACCCTGAATCCATTGCCGTTGCTGATGCCCACCTGCGCGCCCAACTGGCCGCATATGCGCGGCGCCAGCCTGAACACGCCGCCTTGGCTGACGAATTCAGCACATTGTTGGACGATGCGGAAAACCCGTTCCAGCGCGAGCGCCTGGCCGGCCACTTCACCGGCAGCGCATGGCTGGTCAGCACCGACGGCGCGCGCGTCCTGCTCACCCACCACCGCAAGCTGGACCGCTGGCTGCAGCTGGGCGGCCACGCCGATGGCGACCGCAACCTGGCCCGGGTGGCGCTGAAGGAGGCCGAGGAGGAGTCCGGACTGAGCGGGCTGGTGCTGGAGGATGGCGAGCTGTTCGACATCGACAAGCACTGGATCCCCGAGCGCAAGGACGTACCCGGCCACTGGCACTACGATGCCCGTTACGTGGTGCGTGCACTGGGCAGCGAGCAGTTCGCGATCAGCGAGGAATCGCTGGCGTTGGCCTGGCGGGATATCCGTGACGTGGCCAATGCGGCGATAGAAACCCCGGACGGTGATGATTCGTTGCCGCGGATGGCGAAGCGCTGGCTGGCGCGGTAACGACCGAAGCGCATCGTCCCTTTGCGACGCGCTCGGTCCGCAACGAAAGGCAGCCGAGCATGGCTCGGCTCTACCGGGACCTCGCGCGCACGGGTAGTGCCGAGCCATGCTCGGCAACCGCGCGGCACCACGCCACCGCGCCACCGCGCCACCACCGTCCGCAACCGGAAGCCCAACGTCGGCTGGCGCGTCGGACGCGGTTGACCTCGGTCCGACGCCTGGGTCAGGCCGTCGCGATGCCGGAACGGAAGGCAGCCGAGCATGGCTCGGCTCTACCGTCCGCAGCCGGATGCCCAACGCCGGCTGGCGCGTCGGTCGCGGTTGACCTCGGTSCGACGCCTGGRTCAGGCCGTCGCGATSCCGGAACGAAAGGCAGCCGAGCATGGCTCGGCTCTACCGGGACCTCGCGCGCACSGGTAGTGCCGAGCCATGCTCGGCAACCGCGCGCCAGCGCGGCACGACATCCCGCCGCCGGGCAGCCCAGCCGTCGATCAATACAGCACGCGGGTCCGCAGGGTGCCCGGGATCGCGGCCAGTTCTTCGCGCACGGCGGTGGCCTGGGCCTCGCTGGCGGTGATGTCGATGACCACGTAGCCGACCTTGGGGTCGGTGCGCAGGAACTGGCCGTCGATGTTGACGTTGTGGCGCGAGAAGATCTCGTTGACCCGGGACAACACGCCGGGCACGTTCTGGTGGATGTGCAGCAGGCGCAGGCTGTCTTCGTGCTCGGGCAGGGTGACTTCGGGGAAGTTGACCGCCGACAGGGTGCTGCCGTTGTCGCTGTAGCGGACCAGCTTGGCCGCCACTTCGATGCCGATGTTGTCCTGCGCCTCCAGCGTGCTGCCGCCCACGTGCGGGGTGAGGATCACGTTGTCGTGCGCGGTCAATGGCGACACGAAGGCATCGCCGTTGCCCTTGGGCTCGATCGGGAACACATCCAGCGCCGCACCGCCGATATGGCCGCTGTGCAGCGCCGCGTCCAGCGCCTCGATGTCCACCACGGTGCCGCGTGCGGCGTTGATCAGGTGGGCGCCGGGGCGCATCCGCGCCAGTTCGGCGGCACCGATCATCCACTGCGTGGCCGGGGTTTCGGGCACGTGCACGGTGACGATATCGGCGCGCGAGAGCAGGTCGTCCAGGCTGATCGCCGCGCGCGCGTTGCCCAGCGACAGTTTGGTTTCCACGTCGTGGAAGATCACCTGCATGCCCATCGCCTCGGCCATCACCCCGACCTGGGTGCCGATGTGGCCATAGCCGATGATGCCCAGCGTCTTGCCGCGCACTTCATGGCTGCCGGCGGCCGACTTGGACCAGCCGCCGCGATGGCATTCGGCGTTCTTCTGCGGAATGCCACGGGTGAGCATGATCGCTTCGGCGATGACCAGCTCGGCCACGCTGCGGGTGTTGGAGTAAGGCGCGTTGAACACCGGGATGCCGGCCAGCTCGGCTGCGTCCAGGTCCACCTGGTTGGTGCCGATGCAGAAACAGCCCACCGCCATCAGGCGCTTGGCATGGGCCAGTACCTCGGCGCTCAGTTGCGTGCGCGAACGGATGCCGACGATGTGCGCCTCGGCGATGCGCGCTTTCAACTCGTCTTCGGGCAGCGCCTTGCTGTGCAGTTCGATCTGCGAATAGCCGGCGGCGGTGAACACGTCGATCGCGGTCTGGCTCACCCCCTCCAGCAACAGCACGCGGATATCCTGCTTCGGGAACGAGGTCTTCTTCGGCGACATGGGCAAGGGCGCAGCGTGTAGGGCGGGAGCGCCCAACTATGCCAGAACGGGCAGGCGATTGTGCAGTGCGCCAATGGACGCGGCGATGGTTTCAGATGCATCCGTTGCCACCGCCTGCGGGCATGCCGACGGCCAGGACACCCACGGGGGTCTGCTACGCTTGGGAACTCCATTGCCCCGTCCCGATGCCATGACCGATCCGCGCCTTTCTTCGCTGTTGCAGGACTGCCCTGGGCTGCGGCTCAAGACCGACCCGGCCGACCTGGAGCACTACGGCCGCGACTGGACCCGGCGCTGGACCCCGGCGCCGCTGGCGATCGCACTGCCGGGCAGCGTCGAGGACGTGCAGGCGATCCTGCGCTGGGCGACCGCGCAGCGCGTGGCCGTGGTGCCGTCGGGCGGCCGCACGGGCCTGTCCGGTGGCGCGGTGGCCGCCCATGGCGAGCTGGTGCTCAGCCTGGAACGGATGAACAAGCCGCTGGCCTTCGATGCGGTGGACCGCACCCTGACCGTGCAGGCCGGCATGGCGCTGGAAGCGGTGCACAACGCCKCGCTGGAACACGGTCTGATCTATCCGGTGGATTTCGCTGCGCGCGGCTCGTGCTCGATCGGCGGCAACATCGCCACCAACGCCGGCGGCATCCGCGTGATCCGCTATGGCAACACCCGCGAGTGGATCGCCGGGCTCAAGGTGGTTACCGCCAGCGGCGAGCTGCTTGAGCTCAACAAGGGCCTGATCAAGAACTCCAGCGGCTATGACTTCCGCCAGCTCCTGATTGCTTCCGAAGGCACCCTCGGGGTGATCGTGGAGGCCACGCTGCGGCTGACCGATCCGCCGCCGGCCAGCAACGTGATGCTGCTGGCGCTGCCCAGCTTCGAGGTGCTGATGCAGGTGTTCGCCGCGTTCCGCGAGCGGCTGCAACTGCAGGCCTTCGAATTCTTCACCGACCGCGCGCTGGAACACGTACTGGCACATGGCGCGCAGGCACCCTTTGACCAGGTGCATCCGTTTTACGTAGTCACCGAATTCGCGGCCGGCGACGCGGCGCAGGAAGCCGCGGCGATGGCGGCCTTCGAGGCCTGCATGGAGCAGGGCTGGGTCAGCGATGGCGTGGTCAGTGCGAGCGATGCGCAGGCCGCACAGCTGTGGCGACTGCGCGAAGGCATCACCGAGGCGGTCGCACGCTACAAGCCGTACAAAAACGATGTCTCGGTGCGGATCTCGGCGATGCCCGCGTTCATGGCCGAAACCCAGGCCCTGATCGGCCAGGCTTACCCGCAGTTCGACGTGGTCTGGTTCGGGCATATCGGTGACGGCAACCTGCACATCAACGTGCTCAAGCCCGATGCCACCCCCGACGCCGAGTTCCTGACCCAGTGCGAGCACGTCACCAAGCTGCTGGCGCAGGTACTGGCGCGTTTCGATGGCAGCATCTCGGCCGAGCACGGGATCGGCCTGGTCAAGAAAGGCTATCTGGACAGCACCCGCAGCCTGCCGGAAATCGCGCTGATGAAGGCGGTCAAACGTGCGTTTGATCCACAAGGGCTGCTGAATCCGGGCAAGCTGTTCGACCTGTAGGCCGCGACAGGATTTCACGCAACCTATACGCTCTGTGCTTTCCACCGCGAACGACACCCTGATGATGCGTCCGATCCTGCTTGTTGCCGTGCTTGCTCTGCCGTTGTCGGCGCTGGCCTCCAGTTTCGCCGGTTCTTCGGCCGGTTCCGCCTCCGGCGCCTCCTCGGCCGGCTCGTCCAGCTCGGGCGATGACAAGATCGTGCTCGACGCACGCGAAGATGCCGCCGCGTTCGTCGCCAGCGACGGCGCGATCCGTGGCGCGCGACTGGAAGCGGCGCTGCTGCACCTGCGTGAGCGCGACGTCGCCCAGCGCGATGCCAGCGACCTGGCGTTGGCGAAGCGTCTGCTGGCGCGGTGATGCAACCGCGCCGCCGGGCCCGCCGCTGGCGCTGGGCGGCCC
>NZ_JBFULO010000176.1:0-7619 GCF_054049855.1 Stenotrophomonas sp. P5_B8
ACCAATGACGGGCGTTGCTCGAATTATCGCGTAGGTCAACACAAGCGCCGCGGGACCAAATGTGTCGTACGCAGCAGGATCGCTTGCTACCGAATCAGCGTGTCGCTCTGCTGCGCGCTCCTGACGACCGTCAGGGTCATTAAACCGGTAAGGATTGTCTGCAGCGTATGTGTATCGGTTAAAGGATGATCCAGGATTTTCGTGTGGTGTCACCGGATCCACCGAGAGGAACACCCCCAGCTGCGGATCCATGTACCTTTGCTGCATCTGGCTTAGCCCAGTTGCAGCATCACTCACATGCCCCGCATACCCCGGCCCATCGGCAACAGGAGCACCTACGACAGCGCCATAAGGCTCGTAAGTGATGCGCTCGATCACGTTGCCGTTGGCATCACTCTTGGCTACTACCGAGCCCAAGGCATCGGTGTGGACGTACGTGACCGCTTGAGCGCTGACGGGGGACACCGCCGCCATGCTGGACATGAGCATCCAGCACACCTTCCCCTGCAGCCTACCGCGCCCTTGGGCCACCCTCTTGAGTGCTGCAGAGCATCGAGATATGCCGTCCACCACCTTCCTCAGGGCAATTGCGCGGACAAGGTCAGCCATCGATCTCTCCAATAGTCAGCACCTGCGGTGTAGGGGGATTCGACCAAGGCGAGCAGCCTGCGGCATTGCAAGCCCTCACTTGGTGCGACGCCGCGCAGTAGGTCTGGTTGCTTGAGCCAACCTGGGTCAACGGGCCGCTGTACACGTTTGCGATGCCATTCTTTAGCAACTCATACGTGGTAGCTCCCGCCACCGGCGTCCACCACACAGAGCAATTGATCCGTATCGGTGGCTTGGCCGACTGGAACTTGGTATTCGACGTAATCCTAGGCGTCGCAGGCGGCAGCGTAACCACAGTGGACGCAGTGTTGGAATACCCACTACAGCCTGCAGCGTTACACGCGAGGACACGATAACCGTAGTTGGCGTCCAATTGCCCGCTCACCGTGCGCGACGTGGCGCCCTCGCGCTGGACCTCACCCCAGCCGCCGCTGTTGACACTCTGCTCCAGCCGGTACTCCGTCGCCAACGCTACTGCGTTCCAGCTGACGGTGTAGCTGCCCGTGTTGCTCGAGGCAGGAGCGCTCACAGACGTCGCCTGCGGAGGCTGAAGCGATGCCACACTCACCACGTTGGAGTACACCCCACTCCAGCCAGCGTCGTTGCCGGCACGCACCCGATAGCTGTAGTTGCCGGTCGGCTTGCCCGAGATCGAAAGCCCAGTCGCGGCGAGTTCACTATAGACCGCCCAACCGGCGCCATTGGCGCTCTCCTCGACGCTGTACTTGTTGGCATCGGGTACGGAAGACCAGCTGACGGCAAAATTTCCGTTCAATGCCACGGCAGGTGCGGACAGGCCAGGTGAAACGCTGGGCGGCGAGAAGGCCACCACAGACACTGTCGCGGAGAACGGCCCACAACCGGCTGCGTTGCATCCGCGGACGCGATAAGCGTAGCTGGCAGCCGGACGTCCCGCGTACTGCATGGCGTTCGGTGTCGTGGTCGGACTGACGATGGACCAACTACCCGAACCCACCATCTCCTCCAACGCGTAGCTGCTGGCGCCGACGACAGCAGACCAACTAACAGTGTAGTTACCGTTGGGGGCCTGCGCGGGCGCAGCGAGCGCGGGAACGCCCGAAGGCGAGAGCTGCATCACGGTAGATGCGACTGCACTCCAGCCACTGCAGTTGGATACAGCCATGCAGGCGCGCACCCGATAGCTGTAGGTCGCGCCCGTCTTTCCGTTTGCTGCCCAGCTCACCGCTGCACCGGTCTGGATACCGCTCCAGCCTCCCGCATTGACCTGCTCCTGCAACTCATAAGCGGTCGCCGCATCCACTGCGTTCCAGCTCACCGCGTAGCTACCGGAATTACTGAACGCTGGCGCCTGCAACACAGGGGCCACCGGCGTAACGATTGTTGCCACTTCGGCCACCAGGCTTCCATTGAGGTGAACGTATTCAATGTTCTTGCCCTGGCGCGCATTGTTCTGGCGCCGCAAGACACCATCCTGGCCGTACATGGAAAGGATCGTGGCTCCCGCTGCATCGATGGATGCAATGCGACGACCATGCGCGTCATACCGGTAAGACTCGATGCCTACCGCACCACGCAACCGGTTTCCGTAGTCGAAGTTGAATGCCTGTCCGTTGCGGTTGCTGAGGTTGCCCTGCACCCCGTAGCTCAGGCCGATCGTGGTAGCACCGGCGTTGCTCTGGACGTTGGTCAGGCGATTGTTGCTGTCATACCAGTAGTTATGCTCTTTGACCCCGAGCAGCTTCGCGCCGCGCAGATTGTCGAGCACATCGTAGCTATAACGCATCACGCCATCGCCGCCAAATGCCGGGGAGATGGTCTGGGTAAGGCGGTCGAGCCCGTCATACTGCATGGATCGGGTGCGGCTGGCATCGAGTGCGTCGTCGATCCGGGACACGTTGCCGACGGCATCATACGCATAGGCGTTATCAAGCACGCCACCATCGACGACACGAGCAGGAAGCTGGCGGCTGCTCTGCGTCATGGTATGCACGATCCCATTGCCATAAGTGAACTGCCGCATTCCGCCATTGGGGTAATACGACACACCGCTGGCGTAACCTGCYGCTCGCGTTGGCTGCCCCAGCGCGTTCGGACCATAGTCAATGCTCATCCCGCTTGGATACACGACGCTGGCCAGCGCGCCGTTGGCGTCGTACCCATAGCCGAGTGACCAGTTGACCACTCCCGCCTGCTCCGCCGTTTCCCCAACCAGCAGACGCCTGCGATTGTAGGCATAGGTATTGATCGCCTGGCTGGCGCCCGCATCGTTGCTGGTCACAACCTGCGAAGGCCTGCCATCGTTGAAGTAGCTCCAGGTCTGGTTGCCGTTGCCGTCGGGAAAAGACAGCGTCTTGAGCCGATTGCGCGCGTCGTAGGTTCGGTCCACGCGCCGTCCTGAATCAAGCGCAGCCTGGACGTCGCAGTTGGCCGTACTGGCCAATGCAAGTCCCGACGCCGTCCAGATGACGTTGCCGGCGCCGTCATACCCGGTCGCCGTGGCGCCGGTCTCCGGTTCGACGGATTTGCACAGTTGCTGATGACCGTCATAGACGTAGCTGCGCGTGACAGAAAGTGTTCCGTCTGCGTTTCTTCGCCGAATCGAGGTGGGCTTTCCAAACACGTCCCGGGCGATATCGGTATAGGCGCCCTCTGGATGGTCGATCCAGACCGGGACGTCGTATCCGGGCTGGTCAAAGACCTGATAGCCGCTCACCGTCGCCTGGCCCCGCGGGTTTGTCGTCCGTGTCTGGCCGTTGGGCAGGTACTGCGTGACTGTGCTCAGCAAGCCAAGTTCGCTGTCCTGCGACACCGAGGTAGCCCGACCCAGAGCGTCGTAGTCGCTCCACGTGCCCGTAGTGAGCGTGTCGGTCGTCCCGGAATAGGACGCGAACACCTGCCGGCCTTCTTCATCGTAGGCAAAGCGCYGGAATCGCTGCGTTGCCGCGACATCGGCCGCATCGTACTCACGGGTGACGAGCGGTCGCCAGAGTGCGTCAAGGAAGGTTTCCTTTCGAGCGTTGCCGGTCGCCACCACCTGCCGCCAATGGCCCGGCCCAATCCCGTACTCGTCGGCGCCTACCTGGGCGAATGCCTGCGTGGTGACATTCCAGGCCACAGAGTCGGCTGCCGGATACGTGATGCTGGAGACTCGCCCCATCGCGTCATAGCCATACTGGGTGGCGAAGCCGTTCTCATCGGTGATCGAGGTGATCCAGCCATTGTCGTCGACGCTGGCGGCAAGACCCTGCCCATCCGCCCAGGTGATCGATTGCGGATTGCCGCGCTTCCAAGCGCCCAACGTGGTGGTATTGCCGTTGCCATCCTTGACGGTCGCTATTGTGCCATCAGCATGATAGGTGAGCGACTGCTGCAGCTTGCCGAACGACCACGACTGCGAGGGCATCGCGTTGCCATCAAACGTCGTCTGCGATACCACCGCACCGGTGTCTGCATTGGTTACCGCACTCACCTGACCAAGCAACCAGCGGGTTGTATCGTCGCTGTACTGCGTCGTGTCGGTGCGGGAGTGCCACGGACTTGCGCGGGTGGCGCTTGTCGGCCGAGCGTAGGCATCGAAACTATTTGTGGTGGCACGGAACGTGGTTCCGTCCTGCGACACCGTCGTACTGACCATCGGACGCACCTTCAGCGTGCCGATGTCATCGCCCCCGACCCTCAGGCCGTAGTTGGGATGGAAAGGCTGGCTCGCCAGTTGCGCATCGGTCATCAGCTCGGAACGGGTGGTTGAAAGCAGATTGCCTGCGGCGTCGTACGTTCTGGAGCCCATCAACTGCCCATCGKTCCAGGCATAGAGGAATCCATAGTCATAGACGACCCGGGAGCCGTCGGGCTTGTTGATCGTGTTTGCCTTGGTGGTCGGGCAGCTCTGGCACGGATAGGCAACCGGCTGACCGCCGCCCCACAACGCCTGCCGTTCACGCGTGTACGAGTAGGTCCATAGCAGCGGCTGTGGAATGCCAGGGCCGCTCAGTTCCTTCGATACCAGCGACATGATGTCGAACTGGTTCGGCGTACGCAGGACGTAGTAAAGATCCTGCCCGTTCACCCGACTGATGCATTCGCTGCGCTGCACACCGGCCCGATAGTGCCGAAGGTTGGTGAAGTTGAAGCGGCCTTGTGCACCTGACGGGTGCCGGGACACGACTTCATAACTGGCCTGCAGCGCATCCGGTCCGCCCGCACACGTGATGCCGGTCTCTCCATCCCAGAAGTCAAAACCCGGCTTGAGATTTCCCGCATAGGTGTACTGCCATGCGCTGCCGTCAGGCAGCATGACACCGCCCAGGTTTCCCGCACCATCGTAGCTGTAGGTCCAGTTCCGCCCGTTGGTGGAGGCCGTGACAAGACGGTCGCCCTGATAGGCCAGGTCCAGTCGGCGGACTTCGCCATTACGATCCTGAGCCACGATGGCCGTCGGATTGCCCTGCCCGTTGTAGCTATAGCTCAGCGTATTCCCGAAGCGATCGGTAACCTTGGTGGCAAGCAGGAACATCCGGGTGCGCGCAATCCTGACCGGGGGATACATCGGTCCACGGCTCTGCTGCATCGTGCCCGCCGGGCGTCCTACCGCGTAGTTGAATTCGAACCGACGCCCGTCGGCGGTCTGCATGGCAAAGCCCTCGCCGGACATGCCCGCCTGCATGGGAATGCAGCTGAAGGCATCGCGCTCGCGGCTGGCCCAACGGTGAGGGACGCCGTCATTGGGCACTGGCACGCCAGACTCGGCCAACAGCATGGGGCGATCGCCCTCGCCTGGGACATGGATGCTGAAGCCCTGGAAGATGTCGAAGATGCTGATTGCACCACTGAAGGATATCTGCGGCGCCACTGCGACCGAGCAACGCTGGTCGGTCAGCCCCCCGGTGGAATCCAGCCCCCTCCACAGCACCGCGCTATCGAAGGTTGCTGAGATATGGGGTACATCCAGATCCCAGTTGCCGATGCCCCGAAGCTAGGGCGCCGCAACGGGCTCGCCTGGGCCAATCGGCGTCAGCTCCACCGAGAATCGGCGGGTAAGGCGGACGGGCATACCCGAACCGGTCAACTCGATATCGGTGACGGCGAAATCGGTCGCGCCGTTGTAGACGCTGACACTGTCGCCCATCAACTCGCTTTTCAACGCGGTCAGCGTCTGGGCCGCCTCGACCCGCTTGCTGTATTCCTGATAGGGCTCAACGGCCCCGACCTCGCTCAGCATCATGCACAGCACAGCTGCCACGCCGACACGGCATGACCAAGAATTCCAGGCGCCCAAGCCCCCTCTCCCTGTTGTCAGCTCCTGCCGGAGCGTTCCTTTCGCGACATCGCTGTGCGGAATCTATCAGATATGAGCGGGGCGTGAACAAACAAACAGATGCAAACATGGAGCAACGCGACGGCTTAGTCCCACGGATCCTTCCGCTGCTCGACACGTCCGGCCGATCCGGAAGGGAACCGATGAATCAATGATCTTTTCAATCTCAAGGCCTCATTGATCAGGCTGATCATCGGACCTTAGCCCATTCTATGAAAGCTCTTTCACCAAGGCATTGGCCAGCAGCTCACGGTCACGGTCACGGTCACACACAATGAGATATCCGAGGCCACGCAACGGCAAGCAGCGATGATTTCTTGAAGCAATTTCAACCAACACCGCATGCAGATGGGATGTATTAGTCCTTGTCATCGCACTCAGGACAAGAACCGAGGTGCCGTGCTGATCAACAGGTACGAGCGCGAGCGAAACCAAGCGGATATCACCAAGGCCGCAGAACTTGCCAGCGTGCTTGATATACCTGTCGCATACCTCTTCGCTGAGGACGATGACCTGGCTGCCGCGATCTTGGCCTTCGTGAAGCTCCCAACCGAAGAGCGCCGGAGGATGCGAGAAGAGCTTGAGCGCTTGGCCGGGCAGCAGTCTGACTGATCGCGTCACGCGGCCAGCTTGGCAACTGCCGCCGCCAGGGTGTCCGGGGCCAGGTGGGCGTAGCGAAGAGTCATGGTGGTGTCTGCGTGTCCCAAGAGCGCGCGCACGGTCTTCAGATCCACTCCAGCCCGCACCAAGCGCGATGCGAAGTGATGCCGCAGGTCATGGAACCAGAACTGTTCAATGCGGGCGTCAGTGATCAGCTTGCCCCACCCCTTCTTGATGTCGCTCACCTCGAATACCTTGCCCGCACGGCGCTCGCCTGCTTGAGCGGTCCAACGCCGCAGGACTTCCACGGCTTCGGCGTTCAAAGGGATGTGACGTTGCCTCCCGGACTTGGCGTTCTCGGCGCGGATGGTCAACACCTTGGCTTCCCAGTTGATGCCCGCCCAGGTCATCGACAACAGTTCACCCCGCCGCATGCCGGTATTGATGGCTGYAAGGACCACCGGGGTCAGGTGATCGACATACCCGTCCAGCGGCAAATCAGGCAGAACCGCCTGCCGATACTTACGTCGGGCCGCATTGGCGTTCGCCCTGCCCCCTACACCAGCAAGATCGCGCGCTGCGAGTGCAGCTCGGAGCATTGCTTCTTCGTCCGGCGACAGGAGCCGCACTACCTTACGGCTTGCTGCTGATCGCCGTCGCATGCCCATCAAAGGATTGGCTTCGATCCACTTCCACTCGACCGCACGGGACAAGGCAGATCGGAGGCAAGCGAAGTCGCGCGCTACGGTAGCCTTGGTGACGGCATCCGGACCACTCACACACCCACTCCACCAACGCTCCATCGTGGGAATGTCGATTTCGATGATCTGACGACGCAGCAGCCACGGAAACACTGATCGGATGCGATCCGGGTACTGACGACCACCCTTGAGCTCAGCTACAGCCCAGGGTTCGAAATGTCGTTGAGSAGCRCTTCGAGSGTGCARCTRGTGGGCTTSGACTTYGCGAGYGMMGGCAAWCCRGACTGAACGTATTCAGCKACYGCYTGCCGGGCTTGGTCKCGRGCYTGRTCGAGYGWCAGRTGYTCKACCGAMCCTAAYGTACGACGCTTRCCGTGCGCCCAGGTAACGATCCAAGCCTTGTGCCCTGAGGG
>NZ_JBFULO010000177.1:0-7615 GCF_054049855.1 Stenotrophomonas sp. P5_B8
GCATTTCGTCGGCGATGATGTCGGTGGAGTACTTCTCCACACCGTCCTGGCCGGTGTACTTGTCGTAGCGCAGGCTGCCTTCGACGTAGACCGAGCTGCCCTTGCGCAGGTACTCACCGGCGATTTCGCCGAGCTTGCCGAAGAACACCACGCGGTGCCATTCGGTACGCTCCTGCTGGTTGCCATCCTTGTCCTTGCGGACGCTGGTGGTGGCCAGGCTGATGCGGGTGATCGCCATGCCGCCTTGGGTGTACTTCACGTCCGGGTCGTTGCCGAGGTTGCCGACCAGGATGACTTTGTTGATGCCGCGCGCCATAGGGTTGCTCTTCCGTTGTCCGAGGGCAGGCCGCAGTCATATCACAGCCCAAGGCGGRGTGCAGATACGCGGGGCTGCCCCAGGTGAAATGGGGGGGTCCAGAAGGCACCATCTTACCATCGCCGCCGTCCCCGGCCCTGTGGGGATTCCGCCCGGAACCGACCAGATTCCCCCGCACGCCAAGGGCGGCAAGGGCGCTGACGGGTTCCACAGGCCGCTGGCGTAATCCCGCCATCGCCCGCCGGCCGGGCCACGGCCTTGCCGCGCATGGCATCATGCAGATCGTCGTCCCCCGCCGTACCCCAGCAATGACCATCCGAGGCAAAGCCACTTCCCTGGACATCGCCCACCTGGCCGGGGTGTCGCAGCCGACCGTCTCGCGCGCCCTGCGCGGCAGCCCGATGGTCAACCCCGAAACCCGCGAGCGCATCCTGCGCATCGCCCGGGAGCTGAACTACAAGGTCGACAAGAACGCCTCCAGCCTGCGCCTGCGCAATGCCGGCACGCTGGCGCTGCTGTTCTTCGAGGACCCGACCAACGACGACTCGCTGATCAACCCGTTCTTCCACGCCATGCTCGGCTCGATCACCCGCGCCTGCGCGCTGCGCGGCTACGACCTGCTGGTGTCATTCCAGCAGCTGTCCACCGACTGGCAGGCCGATTACGAAGACAGCAACAAGGCCGACGGGATCATCCTGCTCGGCTACGGCGATTACCACGAGTCGCGCGAGCGGCTGCAGCGGCTGGTCGAGCAAGGCACCCATTTCGTGCGCTGGGGCGCGGCCCTGCCCGACCAGCCCGGGGTGTCGATCGGCAGCGACAACTTCCAGGGTGGCTTCGATATCACCGCGCACCTGCTGGACCAGGGCTGCCGGCGGATTGCCTTCATCGGCCATGCGTCCAGCCATTACCCGGAATTCGAGGAGCGCTATCGCGGCCATGTCGCGGCGATGGCCGCGCGCGGGATCACCGCCGAGCCCGGCCTGCAGCACGATGCGATCACCACCGAGCAGGACGGCTTCGATGCCTGCCACGCGTTGCTGGCACGCGGCGAGCAGGTGGACGGGGTGTTCGCGGCCAGCGACCTGATCGCGATCGGCGCCATGCGGGCGTTGCGTGAGCAGGGCCTGCGCATCCCGCAGGACGTGGCGCTGGCCGGCTTCGACGACATTCCGCTGGCGGCCTCGGTGTCGCCCACGCTCACCACCGTGCAGCAGGACACCAAGCAGGCCGGGCAGCTGCTGGTGGAGAAGCTGCTGGCGCTGATCAACGGCGAGGCGGTGGACGGGCAGACCATCGCGGTGAAGCAGGTGCTGCGGGAATCGTCACGGCGCGGTTGAGCGGGTTCAAGCAGGTGGTTTGCTCCAGCCAAACCAGCGGCTGAAGTTCAGAAAGCTACATACCCCCATCGAAGCAGCCGGCCAGATCGCGGCAAGCATGCCCCATACCCAGCGTCGTCTGCCTTGAGCTTGTGCGGCGTTCGCAAGGTGCCAGGCCACACCCAGGTTCACCAGCCATGTCAACGCAAGGGCAAGCCCTTCGCCGTCGTAGCCCATATGAGAAAACGCCATGCCTACGGCGGCGCCTCCCAATACACCCAGAAGCCACATGACAGCCGCGATATCGAGGTGGCGCTTGCCCAGCGACGAGGATGAGAGGGCGGTCATGGGATGGGCGTTGGCTGGGAAGTCCGTGCCGATCGTAGCCCGGGATTGTCGCTCTGTGCCATACAGCATCCCCCCACTCGCCCACCCATCCATGACTTACGGCGGATGCAGCGTCCTCCCTTTGYGCCCATAACTCGCTCTTCAACACAGGGAAAGGTGTCCGCCCCATGCTGCAGATCCGCTCGCTGTCCAAGACCTACGCCAACGGCGTGCACGCGCTCAACGGGGTGACGCTCGATATCCCGCGCGGCATGTTCGGCCTGCTCGGCCCCAATGGCGCGGGCAAGTCCTCGCTGATGCGGACCCTGTCCACGTTGCAGGAGGCCGACAGTGGCAGCGTGACCCTGGAGATTCCCGGCGAGCCGGCCATCGACGTGCTGCGCGACAAGGATGCGGTGCGGCGCCGGCTGGGCTACCTGCCGCAGGACTTCGGGGTGTATCCCAAGGTGAGCGCGCTGGATCTGCTGGAGCACTTCGCCGTGCTCAAGGGCCTCACCCACAAGGGGCAGCGCCGCGAGGTGGTGGACGGGCTGCTGCAGCAGGTGAACCTGTGGGACGCACGCAAGCGCAAGCTGGGCACCTACTCGGGCGGCATGCGCCAGCGCTTCGGCATCGCCCAGGCGCTGCTGGGTGATCCCCGCCTGGTGATCGTGGATGAACCCACCGCCGGCCTGGACCCGGAAGAGCGCAACCGCTTCCTCAACCTGCTGGCCGCCATCGGCGAGAACGTCGCGGTGATCCTGTCCACCCATATCGTGGAAGATGTCACCGACCTGTGCCCGAGCATGGCCATCATGAACAAGGGGCAGGTGCTGCTGACCGGCAAGCCCAGCGATGCGATCGAGGCGCTGCACCAGCAGGTCTGGCGCAAGCAGGTGGATACCGCCGAACTGGCCGGCTATGAAGCCAACCATGTGGTGCTGTCGACGCGGCTGGTCGGCGGGCGTCCGGTGATCCACGTGCACAGCGCCACCAACCCCGGCGATGGCTTCCAGGCGGTCGCCCCTGACCTTGAAGATGTCTATTTCCAGCGGCTGCGCCTGCAGTCGCGCGCTGCCTGACCGGAGCGCGCCCATGATCACTGCCTTCTTCCGCTTCGAGCTGCGCGAGCAGCTGCGCTCTCCCCTGTTCTGGCTGTTGTCGCTGCTGTTCGCCGCGCTGGCCTTCGCCGCGGCCTCCACCGATGCGGTGCAGATCGGCGGTGGCACCGGCAATGTGCACAGCAACGCGCCGATTGTGATTGCCCGCTTCATGGGCGTGTTCACCATATTCGGCATGCTGGTATCCACCCTGTTCGTCAGCAATGCACTGCTGCGCGATTTCGAGCTGGGTACCGCCGAGCTGATCTTCGCCAGCCCGGTCAAACGCCGCGACTACCTGGCCGGGCGCATCCTGGCCGCGCTGTGCGCCGGCCTGCTGTTCTATCTGATCATCGCCGCGGGCCTGTTCCTGGCCCCGTTCATGCCCTGGGTGGACCCGGCGCGGATGGGGCCGGTCTCGCTGCGGGGCTACGCGTGGACGTTCGCCTTCATCGTCCTGCCCAACCTGGTGTTCACCACCGCACTGCTGGCGATGCTGGCCGCGCTGACCCGCTCGATCCTGTGGGTATACATCGGCCTGGTCGGCTACTTCGTGCTGTACGGGGTGAGCGCCTCGTTGCTGCGCGACATCGACAACACCTGGATCGCCACGCTGGCCGAGCCGATGGGCATGCGTGCCGTCGGGCGCACCGTGCGCTACTGGGCGGCCGAACAGAGCAACACCCAGCTGCCGCAGGTGGCCGGTTACCTGTTGGCCAATCGCGCGCTGTGGCTGGGCGTTGCCGCCGCCTTGTTCACGGCGACCTTCGCGCTGTTCCGCACCGAGCGCAGTGGCAGCGGGCGGCGTCGCTGGGGGCGCAAGCCTGCCGCGCCGACGCCTGCGACCGTGCGCCCCACGCAATGGGGGGTACCGCGCATCCGCCCCACCTTCGGTGCGGTCACCGGATGGCAGCAGTACCTGCGTCAGGTCCGCTTCGATACCACCGGCGTGCTGCGCAGCGTGCCGTTCCTGGTGCTGCTGCTACTGGGCCTGGCCAACTTCATTCCCGGCGCGCTGACGCAGGAATCGCTGTACGGCACGCCGATCTATCCGGTCACCGCCGAAATGCTGGCCTTGCTGCAGGGCGCGTACAGCTGGCTGCTGGTGATCATCGTGCTGTTCTACGCCGGCGAGCTGGTGTGGAAGGAACGCACCGCGCGGCTCAATGAAGTCAACGATGCGATGCCGGTGCCCAACTGGGTGCCGCTGCTGGCCAAGTTCACCGTGCTGGTGGTGGTGATCGCCTGCTTCCAGGCGGTGGGCGCGGCGGTGTCGATGCTGCTGCAGCTGGGCCAGGGCTACACGCGGCTGGAGCCGCTGGTGTACCTGCAGACGCTGGCGCTGGGCTCGGTGTTTTACGTGCTGATGGGCGGCATGGCGCTGGTGCTGCAGGTGCTGACCAACAACAAGTTTGCCGGCTACGCGCTGCTGATCGTGGTGATGATCGGCCAGGTCGCGCTCGGCCTGCTGGACTACACCCAGAACCTGTACAACTTCGGCAACTGGCCCAATGCGCCGTATTCGGACATGAACGGCTTCGGCCACTTCCTGGTCGGGCAGCTGGCGTTCCAGAGTTACTGGGCGCTGCTGCTGGCCGCGTTGCTGTGCCTGGCGTCGGCGTTCTGGGTACGCGGGGTCGGAACGGGCCTGCGCCAGCGCATCACCCTGGCCCGCCGTCGCCTGCGCGGCCCGGCCGGTGTGGGCGCGGCGCTGGCCATGGTGGGCTTCGTGGCGGTCGGCGGCTGGCTGTACTGGAACACCAACATCCGCAACGAATTCCTGTCGCCGGACCAGCAGCGCGACCTGCAGGCGCGTTACGAGCGTGAGCTGTCCAAGTACCGCGACCTGCCGCAGCCGCGCATCGTCGCGGTGGACAACCGGGTCGACCTGCATCCGGAAACCCGGTCGGTCACCCTCGATGCCGACTGGACCGTGCGCAACACCCACGCCACCCCCATCACCGACATCCATATCGCGATGGGCGACGACCGGCAGCTCGTTGCCGTGGACCTGGGCGGGCAGACGCTGGGTTTCCATGATGTCGATCTGGGCTACCGCATCTACCACTTGAACAACCCATTGCAGCCGGGCGAAGAGCGCCGCGTGCACTTCCGCGTGGACCAGCACCCCGATGGCATCACCGCCGGGCAGGCCCCCACCGACGTGGTCGAAAACGGCAGCTTCTTCAACAGCCGCATGCTGCCCTCGTTCGGCTACGAAGACGCCGCGCAGCTGGAAGACCGCAACGAGCGCCGCAAGCGCGGGTTGGGCGAACCGACCCGCATGCCCAAGCTGGAAGATGAAACGGCGCGTGCCAACACCTACATCTCCGACGACGCGGACTGGCTCGATTTCCGCACCACGATCTGCACCGCGCCGGACCAGATCGCGCTGGCACCGGGCTACCTGCAGGAGGAGAAGACGATCAATGGCCGGCGCTGCTTCCGCTATGCCATGGACCGGCCGATGCTCAACTTCTACGCGTACCTGTCCGCGCGTTGGCAGGTCAAGCGCGGCATGTACAAGGACATCCCGATCGAGGTGTATTTCGATCCGCGCCACGGCTACAACGTGGACCGCATGATCGAGGCAGTGCAGAAGTCGCTGGCCTACTACGAGGCCAATTTCACCCCGTACCAGCACCGCCAGGTGCGCATCATCGAATTCCCGGGGTACCAGAGCTTCGCGCAGTCCTTCGCCAATACCATCCCCTACTCCGAATCGATCGGCTTCATTGCCGATCTGCGTGATCCGGAGAAGATCGACTACGTGTTCTACGTGACCGCCCATGAGATCGCGCACCAATGGTGGGCGCACCAGGTGATCGGTGCCAACGTGCAGGGCGCGACGATGCTGTCCGAGTCGCTGGCGCAGTACTCGGCATTGATGGTGATGGAGAAGGCCTACGGTCGCCAGCACATGCGGCAGTTCCTCAAGACCGAACTGGACCGCTACCTGTCCGGCCGCGGTGGCGAACGCATCGAAGAGCTGCCGCTGGAGCGTGTGGAGAACCAGCAGTACATCCACTACGAGAAGGGCTCGCTGGTGTTCTACCGCCTGCGCGAAGAGATCGGCGAGGACGCCTTGAACCGCGCGCTCAAGCGTTTCCTGCAGGACAAGGGTTACCAGCAGCCGCCGTACACCACCTCGCGCGAATTGCTGGACTACATCCGTGCCGAGACCCCGGCGGACCGCCAGGCATTGGTGACCGATCTGTTCGAGAAGATCACCCTGTACGACAACCGCCTGCTGGAGGCGAAGGCGCGCAAGCGCGATGACGGCAAGTACGAGGTCACCCTCACGCTGCACGCCGAGAAGCGCTATGCCGACGGCGGCGGCAAGGAAACGCCCGGAAGGATGGACGACTGGGTCGACGTGGGCGTGTTCGCCAACGCGCCGTCGGGCAAGGAGCGCGACCAGAAGGTGCTGTACCTGAAGCGCCACCACATCACCACCGAGTCCCCGACGGTCACCGTGGTGGTGGATGGCAAGCCGGATGAGGCCGGTTTCGATCCGTACAACAAGTTGATCGACCGGGTCAGCGATGACAATCGGCGCAAGGTGAGTCTGTAGGGCCGAGCCGTGCTCGGCCGCACACCCAAGGCAACGGGCCTGCGTCACGCAGGCCCTGCACCGACAGGCTCAGCCTGCGGCGGACACCTGCGCCTCGGCCATCGACTGCAGCACCGCCTCGCTGAACTCGTCAAGCAGGAACGGCTTGGCGATCATCGCCATGCCGGTTTCCAGGAACGCCGAACGTTCCTGCGCCTTCTCCGCGTAGCCGGTCATGAACAACACCGGCAGACCCGGTCGGGATTGCCGCGCGATCTCCGCCAGCTGGCGCCCGTTGAGGCCGGGCAGGCCAACGTCGGTGACCAGCAGGTCGATGCGTCGCGACGAGGCCAGGATGGGGATGGCGCCGTCGGCATCGCCGACCACTTCCACCCGATAACCCAGGTCTTCCAGCACCACGGTGACCAGCATCCGCACCTGGGCGTCGTCTTCAACCACCAGGATGGACTGACCCGACCCCAGCGACACCGTCGGGGTGCTGGCGGCGGGCACCGGCTCGATCGCTGGCTCCACCAGTGGGATATACAGTGAAATGGTAGTGCCCTGCCCGGGCAGGGAATCGATGGCGATGTGGCCGCCGGACTGCTGCATGAAGCCGTACACCATCGACATGCCCAGCCCGGTGCCCTTGCCGATCGGCTTGGTGGTGAAGAACGGCTCGAACGCACGTTCGACCACTTCCGGGGGCATGCCGCTACCGGTATCGGCTACGGCCACCACGGCGTAGTCGCCCGCCGGGATGGTGGCCGACTCGCCCTCGCCCATCGTCACCGAGGAGGTGCGCAGTTCCAGTTCACCACCGCCCGGCATCGCATCGCGTGCATTGATGGCCAGGTTCAACAGGGCGCTTTCAAACTGGTTGGTATCCAGCGCAGCATGCAGCGGGGCGGCGGCGAGGCGGGTATGGACGCGGACGGTTTCGCCCAGGGTGCTGCGCAGCAAGTGCTCGATCGAGCCGACCAGTGCATTGAGTTCCACC
>NZ_JBFULO010000178.1:0-7538 GCF_054049855.1 Stenotrophomonas sp. P5_B8
AACGTGGTGATCGCACCGTCAAACTCAGTGCCCCCCGTCGCGGTGATGCTGGAATTGGAGAGCGTGATGGCGCTGCCGCTGCTCACGTTGGCCGCGCTCGCTATGCCGCTTATGGTGCTGTCAGTAAACGCGGCACTCGAACCCACGAGCGAACCTGTGTCCACGAGCAGTGAAAGCGCCGTGCCGCCCGTATTGGAAAGCGTCCCGCGGTTGAATACGGCACTTGACTGCCCGCCTGCCGTCAACGCGCTGACCGTAGTGTTGGCAGCAATGGAACCCCCTGTAACGCTGACGGTTGCGCCGTTGCCCGCGGTCGTGCTTCCTGCGGTCGCACCATCACTCAAGGTGATGGCGGCGTTATCCACCTGGATGTCGGCGGCGGCGGCGCCCGGTGCCACAGTCAGGGCCGCACCATCAGTCACCGACCAGGATTCCAGCGGATCGCCGGGGTTGACGGTGTACGTCGTGCCGGGGCCGGTGACAGTGCCTGCGATGGCGGACAATGGGCCGAGAAAAAGCGCGGCAGCGACGGCGCTGGCGAGGACATGGCGGGAGGTCAGATACATGGGAGGCGTCCGTTAGGGAGGGAGTGCTGCCAGTCACCGAGAGCATTAAATGACGGAGAAAACGTGATGCGCTCGTGATACGCGTCTCATGCTCTCGCAAGATGAATGGCGCGGAGAGAGCGAAAGTGCTGCCGTCTCGGGGGTAGGGGAAGTCTGGGGCCAGCTGAAACTGTGATCCATGCAACTAATTGCAATTGCGCCCCAAGGCTGAATGGCCGTTACGGATCGATGGCGTCAATAGGGAGCGAAACGGTGCAGCGCATGTCTTCGCTGGCTCAACGCGCTGCAACATGCGGTCGCACATCGCCGGTGCTAGGATCGGCCACACCTTGAATCGATCTAAATCCAAGCACATGACCAGAACGGGGACGTCAGGATGGGTGGGGCTCGCAATGGGCGCCCTGTTGATAGCCGGTGCCGCCAACGCGGCGCCCATGGCAGTGGGTGAACGTGCCTACGCCGCCGTCGACCCCTTCATCGGCACCGGCGGGGAAGGGCATACCTATCCCGGCGCCACGGTGCCGTTCGGCATGGTCCAGCTCAGTCCGGACACCCGCATCCAGCCGCGCGAAAAGGCCTACGGCTGGGCAGCCGGTTATCGCCATGACGACAGCAGCATCGTCGGCTTCTCGCACACGCATTTCTCCGGCAGCGGCCATTCGGACCTGGGCGACGTGCTGGTGATGCCGTTCACCGGCGATCCGGGGCTGGAGCGCGGTGACCCGGACACGCCAAAAAGTGGCTATGCCTCGCGCTTCCACCATGACAATGAGAAGGCCGAGCCGGGTTACTACGCGGTCACGCTGGACGACTACAAGGTACGCGCCGAGCTCACTACCAGCGCGCGCACCGGCGTACACCGTTACACCTATCCAAAGGGCGAGAAGGCGCGCGTGCTGCTCGACCTGCGCACCAGCCTGTATGACTATCCGGGCAAGATCCTGTGGTCGCGGCTGCGCCTGCAGCCCGATGGCACGGTCACCGGCTTCCGCGAAACCCGCGGTTGGGCGCCGGGCCGGCAGCTGTATTTCGCGATGCGTTTCTCGCGCCCGCTGACCGGCCACGCCTTGCACAACACCGAAACCGACATTGCCTACAAGGGCTTCCCGCCGCCGGGCCAGAACGATCCCACCCAGCGCCCGCAGATCGAGGGGCGGCAGCTGCTGGGGACGTTCGATTTCGGCACGCTGGATGCCCCGCTGGTGGTCACCGTGGCCATCTCCTCGGTGAGCGAGCAGGGCGCGATCGCCAACCTGGACGCCGAAGCGAAAGACCAGAACTTCGACCGCGTGCGCGCCGAAGCGAAGCAGCAGTGGCGCCAGGCGTTGTCCGCGGTGGAGATCGAGGCGCCCGTGCATGACCTGCGCAGCGCCTACACCGCGCTGTACCACAGCATGCTGGGCCCAACCCTGTTCATGGATGCCGATGGCCAGTACCGCGGTTCGGACAATGCCGTGCACCGCGCCGAGGGCTACACCAACTACTCCACGTTCTCGTTGTGGGACACCTACCGTGCGCTGCATCCGTTGCTGACCCTGGTGCAGCCGGAAAAGCGCAACAGTGATTTCATCAATTCGCTGATCGTCCACCAGCAGCACAGTGCGTACGGCATGCTGCCGGTGTGGGCGTTCCACGGCCAGGAGACGTGGTGCATGATCGGYTACCACGSCGTGCCGGTGATCGCCGAYGCCTACMTSAAGGGCATYSGCGGYTTCGATGCSGAYRAGGCGCTGSAKGCMATGGTSGCCASCGCCRACTAYGGYCCSTAYGACGGCATCRCSCAGTACCGCGAACTSGGCTGGGTGCCGATCGACGAGGARGGCGARGCGGCGAGCAAGACGCTCGARTACGCCTTCGACGACTGGASCATCGCACGCATGGCCGAAGCGATGGGCCGCAAGGACGTGCAGGCCACCTTCGACAAGCGCGCCGGCAACTGGCGCCATGCCTATGACGCCGGCACCGGCTTCATGCGCGCACGCAAGCGCGATGGCAGCTTCCGCGAGCCCTTCGATCCATCGGCCAGCGGGTACGGCACCGACTACACCGAAGGCAACGCCTGGCAGTACTCGTGGTATGTGCCGCAGGACGTGGCCGGGCTGGCGCAGGCCCATGGTGGCAGCGACACGCTTCTGGCGCGCCTGGACCAGGTGTTCGAGGCCAAGGTCGACCCGTCGATCTTCGAGCATATGGAAGACATTACCGGCCTGATCGGCTGGTACGCGCACGGCAATGAGCCCAGCCACCACGTGGCCTACCTGTACGCGCATGCCGGTCAGCCGTGGCGCACGCAGGCCCGCCTGAAGCAGATCATGGACACCCAGTACGCCGACCGTCCCGATGGCCTGGCCGGGAATGACGACCTGGGCCAGATGTCGGCCTGGTACGTGTTCACCGCGCTGGGCTTCTATCCGGTGGCGCCGGGCAGTGGCGAGTACATCATCGGCCGCCCGTTCGTGCCCAAGGCCACGTTGAACCTGCCCAACGGCAAGCAGTTCCGCATCGTTACGCAGGGGATGGACAAGGGGCACCAGTACGTGGGCTCGGTTACCCTCAACGGGCAGCCGCTGCAGCGCACCTTCCTGCGCCATGCGGAGATCCTGGCCGGCGGCGAGCTGCGCTTCACCCTGCAGGCCGAACCGAACAAGGCGTGGCCGGGGCAGGGCGCGCAGGCGCCGTACTCGATGTCGCGCTGAGCATTGGGCGAAACCCGTCAACCCTTGCAGGGCAAGGGCTGTCCCGACGTGGGACAGCCGGGTCGGGCCAAAATGGGATTTATGTCCAATTTGGCCAAAAGGCGTATGATGGCCCCATATCCCGCGCTGGAGCCTGCCATGACGTTGCCCCTGGATCTGCCCGGCCTTGAAAAGGCTACTGCATCATCGGTAAAGACCCGTGGCTGGCCGAGCCTGATGCGCACTGTGCGTGAAAAGMAGGCGCTGGTGATTACCAACCACAACCACCCCGAAGCGGTGATCGTCGATATCAAGGCCTACCAGGAACTGCTGGCCAAGGCCGCCGGCGCCGGTGGCGACGCGCGCGGCGGTGAGCTGGAACGCCTGCGTGCGCAGTTCGATACGCAGTTGGCCGGGCTCAACCGCGACGGCGGGCTTGGCAAGGTGCTGGGCAAGCCGATCCATCGCGGCAAGATCACCCCCGGCAAGTCGCTCTGACCGGTGGGGCGGATCCTGGTGCTGGCCGGCGTCAACGGCGCCGGCAAAAGCTCGCTATTGGGCATGTTGCTGGAGGCGAAGGGGCTGTCCTGGTACAACCCCGACGCGTTCACCCGCGCCCTGGTCGAGGCCGGCTGGGTGGAGGCCGAGGCCAACGCAATGGCCTGGCACGAAGGCACGCGGCGGCTGCGCCAGGCCATGCTCGATGGCAGCGATTTCGCCTTCGAAAGCACGCTCGGCGGCAATACCATCCCACGCCTGCTGCGTGAGGCCTGCGCCTCGCACGAGGTCGCGATCTGGTTCTGCGGCCTGGACAGCGTGGCCCTGCATATCGAGCGCGTGGCGGCCCGGGTGAGCCGCGGTGGCCACGACATTCCGCAGGACAAAATCCACGCCCGCTACGATGCCTCCCGCGAAAACCTGATCGAGCTGCTCCCGTACCTGGCCGAGGTGCATGTCTACGACAACAGCGCCCCGCTGGACGAACAGGGCCGCGCCGACCCGCGGCCCTTGCTGCAACTGGACCGCACTGGCCTGCATTACCCGGTTTCGGTCGCCGAACTGCTGCACACCCCGGACTGGGCCAAGCCGATCGTGATGCGGGCGATGGAGCTGCACGCCGGCGCTGCCTGACGCTGCGGCGGGCGGCGGTGCACACGCGGCACACACATCCGTATGCGCGGTGCTTACATCCACCTGCCTACCTTGGACCTCGGGCGCAATGGCGACCCGTTTTCCCAAGGAGTCCACGATGCAGCAGCACATTCCCGCAGGCACCCTCGTCGTCGTCGCAGACGGCGGCTCGGCCCGTGTGTTCACCAATGTCGGCGATGGCCGCACCCTGCAGCTCAAGCAGCACGATGAGCTGAAGGTCCAGGACATCAGCGCGCAGGGTGTCTCCGGCCAGGGACCGTCGGGCTCGATGCCGCAGGACATGAGCATCTCGCAGATGAACGAGGCTACCTTCGCCAAGCAGTTGGCCGGGYAGTTGAACGAGGACGCCCTCAACAACCGCTATGCCCACCTGGTGCTGATCGCCGATCCGCAGACGCTGGGGCGGATCCGCCCGCAGCTGCACAAGGAGGTCCAGTCGCGGTTGCTCGCCGATCTGGCCAAGGATCTCACCAACGCCCCGCTCGAAGACRTTCAACGGGCGCTTGAGCAGGCGCGATGAGCTACAGCCGCGACTACGCCAGCCAGGAGCCGTCACGCGCCGAGATCGATGCGGGCACCGGCTGGCAGCTGGTTGAGTTCGGTGCCCCGTGGTGCYCGCATTGCAGTGCCGCCCAGTTGGCCCTCAAGGACTGGCTGGATGCGCACGAGATGCCGCATTTGAAGATCGAAGACGGTAAAGGGCGGCCTGCGGGCCGCTCGTTCAAGGTCACGCTGTGGCCGACCGTGATCCTGCTGCGTGATGGGCAGGAAGTGGCACGGGTGGTGCGACCGCGTGGCGATAACGATCTGGCCGTGTTCGATCACGCGCTGCAGGGCTAGAATCCCGGCGTTGGTTGTTTGCCGGGATCTGCGCGTGCCTTACCGAAAAAAGCACATCACCGCCGTCGATGGGCAAGGCCGCAGCATGCCGTTCGCGCCGGATGCGCCGGTGCTGTGCCGCGCGCGCGACTACACGCCGGGCACGGTGATTCCGCTTCACCACCATCCCGACCGCCATCAACTGGTGTACGCCGAGACCGGCGTGCTGGTGGTGCAGGCGGGCACCGGGCGCTGGGTGGTGCCGAGCACGCGCGCGATCTGGATGCCGGCCGGCATGGGGCACAAGGTGAGCTGCATCGGCGCGGTCGGCATGCGCAGCCTGTACATCCTGCCGTCGGCCATGGCACATGCGCCAGACACCGCGTCGACCGTATCGGTCACGCCGCTGTTGGCGGCCTTGATCCGCGCCGCCGTCGAGGTGCAGCCGCCGTATCGGCAGGACTCCCGCGACGGTCGGGTCATGCAGCTGATCCTGGACGAACTGGAGACGCTGCCGGTGTTGCCGCTGCACCTGCCGCAACCGCTGGATCCACGACTGCAGGCCATCGCGCGCCGGCTCGAATCCGCCCCGGATGATCCCTCCACGCTGCAGGACTGGGCGCGTCGGCTTTCGGTGGACGTCAAGACGATCCAACGCTTGTGTGCGCGCGAAGTGGGCATGACCTTCGGCCAATGGCGGCAGCAGGCGCGGTTGCTGCGCGCCCTGGAGCGTCTGGCGCACGGCGACAAGATCATCGATGTGGCGCTGTCGCTGGGGTATGCCAGCCCCAGCGCGTTCACCGCGATGTTCAAGAAGCGCTTCGGGCAACGGCCGAGCCAGTTCTTCCAGTAGCGCCGCGCACCTGCCGCGCGTAGCGTCGCGTCAGTGCGGCCTGGTTTTGGGCAGGAACGCCGTTGCCAGGCCCAGCAGGGGCAGGTACGAGGTGAAGTGGTAGACCCACACGATGCCGTGGATGTCGGCCAGCTTGCCCAGGCCCGCCGCGCCGATGCCGCCGATCCCGAACATCAGGCCGAACATCAGCCCCGATACCATGCCGACGCGGCCGGGTACCGCTTCCTGCGCATACACCACCAGCGCGGCGAAGGCCGAGGACATCACCAGGCCGACCGCGATCGCCAGCACCGCCGTGCCCATCAGGTTGGCGTAGGGCAGGGCGAGTGCGAACGGCGCCACGCCGAGGAACGAAATCCAGATCACCGCCTTGCGCCCGATCCGGTCGCCGACCGGGCCGCCGATGAAGGTGCCCAGCGCGATCGAGGCCAGGAAGATGAAGAGATACATCTGACTCTGCTGCACGCTCAGGTGGAAGCGCTCGATCAGGTAGAAGGTGAAGAAGTTGGTGAACGAGGCGATGTAGACGAACTTGGCGAACATCAGCACCGAGATCACCACAATGGCCTGCACCACTTTGCCGCGGCTGAGGCCGGTGCCGTGGCTGCGCGCCAGGCTGCTCATCTTGGCCTGGCCATGGCGCACGGTCCAGCCGGTCAGCCGGAACAGCACGAAGATGGCGACGGCGGCGATCAGCATGAACCAGCCAATGGCGCGTTGCCCGTGCGGAATGACCACCGCGGCGGCGAGCAGGGGGCCGATCGCCGAGCCGGTGTTGCCGCCGACCTGGAACGTGGACTGCGCGGTGCCGAAGCGCCCACCGGAGGCCATCCGTGCCACGCGCGAGGCTTCTGGATGGAACGTGGCCGAGCCCACGCCGACCACTGCGGCGGCCACCAGCAGCATTTCGTAACTGTTGGCCAGGGCCATCATCGCGATGCCGATGAAGGTGGCCACCATGCCCGACGGCAGCAGGTAAGGCAGCGGCCGTTTGTCGGTATACATGCCCACCCACGGCTGCAGCAGCGAGGCGGTGACCTGGTACACCAGCGCGATCACCCCGATCTGGCCGAAGCTGAGCTGGAACTCGCTCTTGAACATCGGATACACCGCCGGCAGCACGGCCTGGATCATGTCGTTGAGCAGGTGCGCGAACGCGGCGGCGCCGACGATGCGGATCGCAAAGCCCTGGTTGGCGGGTACGACGGGGGCGGCCGAGGGGATCGGTGCGGGTGCGGGGGAGGGCGTTTGTGGGGTCATGGACGGCATCGAAAGCAGGGCACGCTTGCCGGCACCATGCGGGGGCGTTGCAGCGCCGCGCGGTCCCGGACCCGTGGGGAGGGGAGGGGACGCCCAGAATAGGACCGTTGCCTTCTCCCGTCTCGCGCGATATGGGCGCGGGTCGTCGCAAATGGGGCATGGATCGCGCCGCGTTGCGTCGTGGACCTCATTTTAAGGCGTCCCCTCTACAAT
>NZ_JBFULO010000179.1:0-7528 GCF_054049855.1 Stenotrophomonas sp. P5_B8
CGCCTGTATCGCCCGGTCCTGGTCGATGCACAGACCGGCACGCTCACTGCGCAGCCCCAGCTGCCGGTCTACATGAGCGTGCTGCTGCTCAGCCAGCCGCTGCACTTTGGCGATTACGGCAAGCTGCCGCTGAAGATCCTGTGGGCGCTGCTGGATCTGCTGACCATCGCCGTGCTGGTCACCGGCCTGTACCTGTGGCTCAAGCGCGGCAGCACCGAGGCGCGCGTGAGCGAACTCGAGCGCGCCGCACGGACCGGAGCCGCCGCGTGAACCGGCCCCGTTCCGCACCACGCAGCCCGTTCATCGCCCCGGCCTGGATCGCTGCGGTTAGCGTGCTCGGCCTGGTCAGCGCCCTGATCGGCGACGGCGTGTTCGACGTGGTCTCCTGGCTGGTGTTCGCCGTACTCATCGCGCTGGTGGTGCGTGCGTGGGTGAAGCGCACGCGCTGAGCGGCGTGTCTGCACGTGTAGTGCATGGTGGCATCGCTAGCATCGGGCGCGTCACCTCCCCCACCGGCTCACCCATGTCGCTCCTGCCCGGCCCGCGCTTCCTCAACACCGTACTGCTCGGCGGCAGCACCGATCAGAAACTGCAGGCCGCCGCAGCGGCCGGCTTCGCGCAGGTCGAACTGTGGCGCGAGGACGTGCAGGCCGCCTCGGTGGACGCCGTACGTGACGCACTCGCACGCACCGGACTGCAGCTGACCGACCTGCAGGTGCTACTCGATTTCGACGGTGCCCCGGCAGCCACGCGCGAGGCCAAGCGCGACGAAGCGCAGTTGCTTCTGGACATGGCCGTCGCCGTCGGTGCCGGCACGGTGCTGGTGCCCGCCTGCACCACGCCGGACTGCCAGACGCACCAGGTCACTGCCGATCTCCGCTGGCTCTGCGGGCAAGCTTCCGCGCGCGGTCTGCGCATCGCCTACGAGGCCATGGCATGGAGCCACCTGCATTCCACCGTGCCGTCRGCATGGCAACAGATCCAGGCAGTGGATGCCGACAATCGGGATCTGGTGGTCGATGCCTTCCATCTGTTCGCCGCCGGTCGTGGCGTCGACGACCTGCAAGGCATTCCGGCAGACAGAATCGCGCTGGTGCAACTGTCGGATGTGACCACCCAACCGCAGCCCGGTGCCGTGAAGCAGCAGGCCCGACACGCACGCTGCCTGCCCGGCAGCGGCATCTGGCCAGTGGCGGCGCTGGTGCAGCGACTTGCGCGCATGGGGTACACCGGGCCGATTGGCCTGGAGGTGTTCAATGATGCGATGAAGGCGCGCGACCCGGCCGCGGTGGCCAGCGACGCCATGGCGGCACTGGACCGGGTATTGCGCGCGCCCCGCTAGAGCCGTCGTTGAACGAGGGCCTATCTATCCCAACCACGTTGCTGTGTAGACCGATGCAAGATCCGCTGCCTGCAGGAACTGCTGCAACGCAGGTGCCGGCGGGACGGCATGCACGCACAACGGCACTGCGAGTCCCGCACCATGGTCGTCAAACAGCCGGCCGCGCAATCGCCGTCCACTGCGCGGCGACATCCTCGATGCTCTCCGCCCGCACCGCACGCAGGTCGCGCGGATACGCCACATCCTCGGCCTCCACGCTCCGCGTGGCATGGAACTGGCCATTGCTCGCGCGCAGGATCCAGCCACCCTCGCCGCACGCCGCCGACGCCAGATACGCAACACCCGGTGCCACCGCATCGGGATGCAACTCATCCGGCTCACCCTGCACGCCCCACATCCGCGTCTTGGCCACCGGCGACACCGCGTTGACCACGATCCCGTGCGGCGCGCCCTCCGCGGCCAGCACGTTGACGATGCCCACCRCAGCCAGCTTCGCCGCCGCGTAGGCCGCCAGCCCGTGCTGCACGTACTGCGGATACAGCGCGCGATCAGAAGTAGTCAGCACGATGCGTCCGTAGCGCGCGTCCTGCATCGACGCCCATGCAGCCTGCGCCAGCCACAGGGGCGCCTTCGCGGCAATCGCCATCATCGCGTCGAAGCGCTCGTCCTCCAGCGTGTCGATCGGCTGGTACTCGACCCACCCGGCGTTGTGGATGATGAAATCCAGGCGACCGAAACGCTGCAGGGTATCGGCCACCAGGGCCCGGCACTCCGCGCGATTGTCGAGCGCACCGTGCGCGGCATGTACCACCAGGCCCTGCCCGCACAGCTCGGCCACCGCCCGTTCAATCCGCTGCGGATCAAACCCGGTGCCGTCACGGTCGGCCCCCACATCGTGCATCACCACCTGCGCACCGCGCCGTGCCAGCAAACGGCTGTAAGCCAGGCCAAGGCCACCGGCCGCGCCGGTGACCAGGCCGACCTGGCCGGTAAACGAGAAGATTGATTCGTTATCCATCGAAGCAGCATGCGGCCTGCACTGCACCCGTGACCAATACCGATGGCGTGCTGTTGCGATACATGCGAAGTATCACGGGCGCATGCCGCTAGAGCGGTAACCGGTTCGCCACGAAATTGACCACATTGCCCATCGCTTCAGGATCGACATTACTCAGTCCTACCAGCACATATCCCTGCGCGGGCATCGCATAGAACACGGCGTTGGCGCCGGGTGCGCCGCCTTCATGACCGTACAGCCGATCACGACCCTCACCACGCACCATGAACCCATAGCCGTACCAGGCCTTATGATTCTGCGGGGAGGTCGCCGCTGCCAATGACGTAGGCGACAGCAGCTTGCCCGCACGCAGCGCCTCACCGAACTTCAGCATGTCGTCGACGGTGCTGTAGCCACCACCGGCCGAGGTAGCGCGCCACGGCAGCGATGCCGTTTCCACTGTCCATCGGCCATCGACCTTGGTATACGGCTTGGCCCTGCCGACGACCGGCATCGACTCGGGCTCGGATCCGGTCGCGCTCATGCCCGCTACGCGATAGATGTGTTCGTCGACATAGTCGTAGTACGACTGTTCCGAGACCGCCTCGATGACGCTGCCCAGCAGAATGAATGCATAGTTCGAATACTGGTCCCGGCTTCCCGGCGTGAACGCCACTGGCTCCTCCCCAAACACCGCCCAGTAGTCCTGAAGCGTCCTGAGACTGTCGGCGTTGCTGGTGGCCTTGTCACCAAAGATATCGCCCAGTCCGCTGGTGTGGTCCAGAAGCTGACGCAGCGTGACCGACCCTGCGACCGACGGGTTCGGGTAGCGCGGCAGGTGTTTGGCCAGCGTATCGTCCAGCGACAGCTTGCCCGCTTCCTGTAGCTGCAGAATGGACACAGCGGTGAACATCTTGTTCAACGACGCCAACCGGAATCGGGTAGCGCGCGCCACCGCCAGGCCCTGCTCACGATCGGCAAGGCCGCCGTGCCACGCCATCTGGACGTCTCCCTGCCTGGCCACCAGGAACACCCCCCCGAGGTCGCCAGTCGCCTGCAGCGCATCCAGACGCGTCTTGGCCGCGTCCAGAACGTCAGCCATCGCCATGCGCCTGGGCTGGTATTTCGCGGGGGTCTGCGCGCCTTCGAACGCGAACGCGGCCGACCGCTTGTCCGGGTCGAGCGTCGCCGTCACCAGCATCACACGGTCATTGGCGCTGGGCAGCAGCAGCATCTGCACTTTCCCCGGCGTGCTGGCGACGACCTCCAGCACCCGCAGCTCCCCGGTCTCTGCGCGGAACTCAAGATCGCCCTTCGCGTCAGCGCGCATCTTGTACTGTTCCCGGAAGGCCGCCAGCGCATCGCGATCACCGTCGTTGAATGCGGCCAGCCACGCCCTCAGCGCGTGTTCGGCCTCACCCGTCACCAAGGGCGTTCCGGCGTGGGCCGTGATCGAGAACAGCAGCAGTGCAACTACCAGTGATTTCAACAGGCGCATGCAGTTCACCTTGTCGTTTGGAAGAGAAAGCGGCCTCAACGCCGGCCACTACCGGGCAAAGCGAATGCGCGTCAGCCAAGCGCGGGTTCAACCACCACCGCCGTGCCATAGCACAGCACTTCCGTCAGTCCGGTCATCACATCGGTGGCGTCATACCGCATGGCGATGATCGCGTTGGCACCCAGCAGGCGCGCATGCTTGGCCATGTCCCGATAGGTCTCCTCGCGGGCCTGCTCGCACAGCTCGGTATAGATGGTGATGTTGCCGCCGAAGATCGTCTGCAACCCGCCGAGGAAATTGCCCACTATCGAACGCGAACGCACGGTGATGCCACGCACCACGCCCAGGCTGCGCACGATGCGATAGCCGGGCAGCTCCATGGCGGTTGTCACCATCGAATCGTCGAGCCGGGTAGCCGAACCGGCGCGCGGACTGCTGTTGTAAGGATCGGTCATTGCGGCCTCGTGATTGTGCTGCGTGCGCGCCGATATGACGTGCCATCCGGTGGAGTATCAGGGATACCGCTTGGGCAGGACATCCGTTGCCGACGAGGACACCTTCCCCGTGCGCCAGAACAGCCAGGTGAACCACAGCACGCACCACCACAGCAGCGTCCAGCCAACGACAATCAGCATCTGCGTGCCGTCATCGCTGCCATTCCGGTCGGGCCAGAAGCGCCAGGTGTCCACATATGCGAGGTACGCGCCAAGCAACGATACGGGGATGCCAAGCAACAACCCGATCCCTCTCGCCCAGCGGTGGCGTCGGAAGATCACCAGCGTGCCCAACACCACGACGGCGGTCATGAAGACCGGCAGCCCGAAGAACACCGTCAGCATGCCAACCGGGTCGGAGGCCAGTGCCGGTAGCGGAACGCACAGCGCGATGGGCAGCAGCCAGCAGGCCATCGGCGTTCGGGTACTGCGTCGACTGTTCATCTGCTGCGCTCCCTGCGAGTGTGTCGATGATGCATCAGGCCGAATGCGTCCTGCTACAGACGAACGCTCATCGGGGCTGCCGCCTGACCACCTGATAGATCGCCACGTTCCGCTCGGCCAACGCGCGCACCACTTCAGGGATCAACTGCATCGGCAGGTCCACCTCATAGCCGTGCGCAGTGGTGCGAAGCGCATCCGGCGCGAAGTGGAAGGCTGGATGACCATCGCTGCGTTGAACCAGGAACGCGATCATCGCGTCCCGCACGACGTGTTGCCACTCGCCCACCTCGAAATACACCGGGTACAACACATCACTGTAGTCGGCCGGGCTGGCGAGGGCGGGATCGGTTGCGTCGGGTTCCATGCGGCTCTCCAGGTCACGTGGCGGGAAGGCGGCGGAGGCATCTTATGCTCCCCATGACGAACACGGCCGCAAAGGCGAGGAAAAGCCACGTGAACGTTGTCCGCACCGGTTTTCCGAGCGGATTGAAGCGGGTCTGCTGCTTGAGCGACACGTCCCTCGGTTCACGCCATTTCATGTCGCACTTTGCATCCGCGTCAGTAACTGATTCGTGGACATGAGCTGTGCCATGCACAATACGTTCGGTTGAATTGCCATGTGAATCAGCGCAGGCCGCGGCTCGTGCCCGTTCAGCGGCCATCGTTCACCCCATTCGCATTGTTGCTCGACCGACCTCGTTCTGATTCTGGCTCTGTTCCTGCGCCTGCGCCTGCGCGCGCACCTGCTGCGCATCTGCTGTTTCCAATGCCTGCAGATTCTGCATCAAAGGCTGCTGCGTCGCTTCGCCCCGATCGACGTGAGCACGCATCACAAACTGATCGTTGTCTGCGCTCTTCCAGACCGCAAACACATTGCCGTTGGTCGCGCTGGGCACGACTTCATGGATCTCCGGTATCGGAGGCACATGCGTACGGGCCCGCAGTGCGAGCGCAGCGGCGATACGTTCCTTGTCCTGCACATCTGCATACACACCCACCTCGGGTCCGAGCTGCTCCAGCCCAGCGAGCGCCTGCCGATAGAGCGGGTTGGCGCGCAATTGCACCTCGGGTCCGAGCTGCTCCAGCCCAGCGAGCGCCTGCCGATAGAGCGGGTTGGCGCGCAATTGCACCTCGCGTCCCGGATCGGCGGCAGCATCGTTGGCGCTGAACGTATTCCCCGAGGTGCCCAGCCCCGGCACCACGGGCTTTAGAGAATGATCCAGCGGGCGACCCGATGCGGGCGCCCAATGTCCGCCGACGCCATCTTGGGTGGGCTCGCGGAGATGCGCATCGCGCAGCACACTGTCGGCGAAGGTGTTGGAATTCTGCCGCTGCGGGTCGTAGGGGTATTTGTCGTCCTTGCCCTGGGCGTTGGCCACCATCTGCGCCCACGTCCCGGACAGGTCGGCACCGCTGGCAATCCGCTCGCGATATTGCGCCTGGCCAGTGGCATTGGGATTTTTCGGATGGTCTGGATTGGCGGCGTCGTAGACGAGGTTAGCCTCCACCTGTATCCGTCCATACGGCAATCCCACCTGGGCATCGCCGGTCCATCCGCTGATGGTGTGTTGCTCGCCATTACGGTCGGTGTAGAGGATGAACTTGTGGTGGTACTCCTTGCCCAGCACCGATCCGATATTGCGATATCCGATCTCGATCTTCTCGTCCATGGCCCGATCCTTATGACTACTGGTACTTGAGATGAATCGCCTTCACGGCGATCAATGCCCCTTGGGTGTCGAAGGAAAAGGTCATCACRATCGAACGTGCATCCGGATCGAGCATCGCCTGACCCTTGTTGTCCCGGACCACCAGCTTTTGCGGCGTCTCCTCGACGATCTTCGACGACGCCGACGCAAGGAATGCCTCCTTGACTACGGCCCGGCCCGTGCCGGCGGGAAAGTGCTCGGCGACAAGGTCGCTGACGTCAAGTTGCTCGAAGCGAACCGGCGTTGCCGAGGCATAGATGGATTCCAGCATGGGTCGAACTCCTGTCAGTGTGGTCTGTCCCTGAGCCGGGACGACTTTTCCGTCCCCTGCGGCGGCACAACCGGACAGCGGAAGTACTACAGCGGCGAGGGTAATGATTGCCGCCCATCGGCGAAACGACCTGCATCGCATCATGGTCTCCTGTCGTCCGTTGGCTTGTCGCATGCGCGTAGCCTCGGTCCAACCTCAATGGCCGAGGTGGAGAGAATATATCGCCCCAACGGTTCATGTTGCGTGGCGGCCCCATCCTTCACCACCGGACGTCGGGTCCATCCCGCGCGACTGTATCCAATGCGGAATCCATGCCAGCGCCATCCCTGACGAGCGCCTGCTGACTGCGGGCAAGGTGATGCCTGAGTACAAGGATGCGCCGCCCCCCCCAACCCGCAGGCAACAAAAAAGCCGACCCAAGGGCCGGCTTCTTCATGTTGCAGCGTGGTGGGCGGTACAAGGTTCGAACTTGTGACCCTTGCCGTGTGAAGGCAATGCTCTACCGCTGAGCTAACCGCCCGATGCTGCTGAGCCGCTCATTATAGGGCGGCAAATTTCGACGTCAACGGTTTTGCCGAATTTTCTTCACATCGTGTGGGTGGGCTTGTCCGAGGTGAGGATGCCGGCCAGCAGCGTCTCGATCCGGTGGCGCACGTTCTCCCCTTCCGCCCCTTCGGCCAGCTGCACGCCGATGCCGGCCGCCCGGTTGCCCTGGGCGCCGGCGGGGGTCACCCAGATCACCTTGCCGGCCACGGGCAGGCGCTCGCTGGAGT